>JAFQXN010000010.1 GCA_017406905.1 Candidatus Saccharimonadota bacterium
ATAGCGTCTATAATAGATTTCAGGTAATGCTTATACAAAAAATAACGCCCTCGGGCAAAGGAAAACCATGAAGAAAATCATCTACAAAAATCCCAACGACGCAGAGAATTTTGACATGAAACGCTTTCTTTCCTCCCTCGGCAAATACGCCAAGGTTTCCGAAAAAGAAGCCTCGTCCGCTCTCGCAGATTTTGAACAATACGAAACAATGCATGTCTCATGCCTCGTAGAAGTTGGTATGAAACTGATAAACGAAAAATCCGGCGATGCCGCCGCCAAAGAATATTTCGACGCACATTCCGAATATTTCGACGAAGGCAAATTTGAACGTCTCCGCCGCATCACCGGCTACCTGGTAGGCACTCTCGATCGCTGGAACGACGCAAAAAAAGCCGAAGAGCGCGCTCGCGTCAAACATTCTGTCAATTCCGCTATCGACGACGCTGCTCGCCTCGCCGCGCTCGAAACCCAGGCCATGGAACACAACATCGCCTACGCAACGAGATAGTTACATATAATAAACATAATATGTCAAAATTGAGCTGAAAATCACTTTCAGCTCATTTTTTATTATTTTTAAATGCCGAGCAATACCTATATCATAATTCACTTCTATATTATAATCAAAAATTAAAATGGAATTGACTTCCATTTTAATTTTCATCCTGGTTTCTTTTGCTGGTCTTTTCTTTTCCGAAAGAAAAGGCCAATGTGCTACCTACTAGTAGAACAAGGTATTACTAGTAGTTTTGGGACGATGGCAGAACAGCTAGACTGGAATACAGACGGGTATGTCAAAATCCAAAGTAGTCCGCTATATACTACTCGGAGCGGACTCTTCAATGGCAACAGCTTCAGCCATCAGGCGTCTAACGGCTACTTGTGGTCTGGCACTACACGTTCAGGTACTTTCGCGTACGGCCTGGGTTACTATAGTAGCTATGTCAACTCAGCCTACAACTATAACCGTCAGAACGGCTTTCCAGTCCGCTGTATCGCCTAGCGAAATCATATTATAATCAAAAATTAAAATGGAATTGACTTCCATTTTAATTTTCATCCTGGTTTTCTTTGTTGGGGTTTCTTTTTCCGAAAAGAAACCCCAAGCTAAGTCCCAATGCGAAGCTTTACAATTCCCCCCAATTCCTTCCTATCGTCACTTCCACCGCGAGTTTCACATTAAGTTCCGGCGCCACCGCTTCCATTTCTCGTTTCAATACTTCTGCCGCTGCGTCAGCTTTCTCTGCATCACACTCCACGATTAGCGAATCGTGCACCTGCATTACCACTTCTGCCCCCTCTGGCAAAACTTTATCCACGTTAATCATAGCACGCTTCATCAGATCCGCTTCGGTTCCTTGTATTGGCATATTGGCCGCCGCCCGTTCCGCCGCCTGTCGCACCAAGAAATTCGGTGATTTCACATCCGGCGTTGGCCGCCTCCGCCCATAAAATGTCTCTACATATCCCCGCTCCTTAGCGTCCCTCAAAATCCCGTCCAACTTCTTTTTAATTGGTGCTCTTAGTTCAAAATATCCGTCTATAAACTGCTTTGCCTCTGGCACACTCATACCCGTCGCATCCGCAAGCCCTTTTACACTCATACCATACAAAATCCCAAAGTTAATCACCTTGGCCGCACGCCGTTGCATTTTTGTCACTTCATTTACTGGCACATGAAATGCCTCCGCCGCCGTCTTAGTGTGAATATCCACGTCATTATTAAAATCATTTATCAGAGCCACATCGTTAGAGAGTATCGCAGCAAGCCGCAGTTCAAACTGCGAATAATCCGCACTCACCAGTACTTTACCTGGCGCCGCCACAAACCCCGTGCGAATTCGTTTGCCCTCTTCCGTCCGCACTGGAATATTCTGCAAGTTTGGATTTAGCGACGACAACCGCCCCGTCGCCGTCACATTTTGCGTAAAAGTCGTATGAATCCGGCCAGTTTCATCCGCCAAATCCGGCATCGGAATAATATACGTAGATAGTAACTTCGCCGCCTCGCGATATTCCATAATCTTCCCCACCACCGGATGCAAATCTTTCAGTTTTTCCAATTCTTTAGCCCCGGTCGAATATCCCCGCGCAGTCTTTTTAATTCCCTTTGTCGGCAACGCCAATTTATCAAACAGCACATCCGCAAGTTGATACGGTGAGTTTAAATTAAATTCCATTCCTACTAGCTCAAATACTTCTTTCTCGCGCTTCCCTACTTCCTCTTCATACCTTGTTCTTAACCCCGCAAAATACTCACGGTCGATCAACATCCCCTTCTTTTCCATTTTGTAAAGAATCGGGATTAGTGGCAAATCAAAATCTAAAAGCACCTTATATACTCGCGGCGTCTTCATTAGCTCCGTCACTTGCTTCTGATATTCTTCCTTTACGTCCACCAGTTTCGGCTCTTCTCGCTCTAATGGATTGATAAGAAATGCCGCCTGCGCAAGATCCCAGAATTTCTCCCCATTCAAAATTCGTTCCGCGACTTTCTCATCACTATGCATCAACGCTTTAATATCCCATGCAATTATATCGGGGCAGGACAGCGATTCGGCAGTCGCCAAATCCTCCGTTGCCTCGAAGGGATTTCGGAGCGCGGCAGCGCGAGATGGAACGCCGTCCGCCCGTGGCGACGGGCCGGACGGACGTGACCCGAGAGGCAATGGAGATTTGGCACCAACCACTTTACGGATTAGAGAGTTAAACTCCAACTTCCTTAGCCCCTCCACCGCTCTCTCAGAATTATACTCAAAATCCGGCAAATCTTTCAACTTTACCGGCGCATCAAAGATAATCTTAGCGAGCCTTTTTGACAAATACGCCAATTCTTTCCCTACTTCAAGTTTCGTTCTTAAATTTCCTTTAATATTATCCAAGTTTTCATACACTCCATCTAGTGTACCGTATTCATTCAGCAATTTCGCCGCCGTTTTCTCTCCTATGCCAGGCACACCAGGTATATTGTCGGACGCATCACCTTTCAGTGACTTCAAATCCAAAAATTGTGATTTTCTAATGCCATATTTCTCTTCTATTTCCGCAATATCCATCTGTTCAATTTTCGTAAAACCTTTTACAATCCGCCACATATGCGTATTTTCATCTACGATTTGTAGCATATCAAGGTCGGATGAAATTATGTATGTTTCATAGTCACCCTCCTCGTCCGCTTGCCGACTTAGCGTACCAATAATATCATCTGCTTCGTATTTATCTAGTTCCACTAAACTCCAGCCAAGCGCCGTCACTAACTCTTTAAGTAATGGTATTTGTGCATAAAAATCCTCGCCCGGCTTCACACGCCCAGCTTTATATTCGGGATAATATTCGCGCCTAATCGCACCTGAAGTCGGCGAATCCCATGCCACCACCACCTTAGTCGGATTTAGTTTTTTGACAATTTCCATCGCGATTGCCGCGAACCCATACACACCGCCAGTTGGTGTGCCATCTGGCAAACTCAGTGCCCCCATCGCATAATATCCGCGATAAAATACCGACTTTCCGTCTATGATGACAAGTCGCTTCAAAACTCGCACTCCTTCAAAATTTCTTCTAATCTCGCTCGCGACTCTTCTATCGTGCCGTTATTCAGAATGTAATAGTCCGCCGCCGCAATTGGCCCACCTTTTTCTAGGTTCTCAATTTCACTACGATCGCGCTCGCGAATCGCCGTACCGTCAAACGCTCTACCTGGCCGCACCGCCACTCGCTCGTAGCGTATTTTCTTATCCGTCACCACCGCCACAAATATCAAACTCCGCGGGAACTCTTTTTTAAGTGTCTTATAC
>JAFQXN010000011.1 GCA_017406905.1 Candidatus Saccharimonadota bacterium
AAAGTGATGTAAATTCTAAAAATAGCGACTGCAAAAGGTCGCTATTTCACTATTCTATAAGGGGTAATTTTCGGAACATAAACCAAAACCAAATAAAAAAAGCATTCGATTTTAAGTCGAACGCGTATACCAATTCCGCCACCGGGGCACTCTTTCATTATACCACATTATCTCAAATAGTGTGAGGCCGCATTCGCCGCTACCGCCCCATCCGCCGCCGCCGTCACCAACTGGCGCACTCGCTTCGTCCGACAATCCCCCGCCACAAACACACCAGGGCAAGAAGTCTTACACTCTTCTCCAGAAACGATATAGCCTTCATCGTCCATTTTTACCAATCCTTTAAAAATCCCAGTATTCGGTACTCGCCCAATCGCCACAAATACTGCTTCCGCTTCCTCTGGTATTGGATCGTCATGATGTACATGATAGACTTTTGAAGCAATATTCTCAAGATATGCAATCTCATTCTTGGCAGTATTACCACTACCGACCACTACTACTGGCTTACCCTTATAGAGTGCGCCATCACAAGTCGCACAATAAGAAATTGCTCGCTCACCAGCATCCTTTAATTGTTTCTCACTCAACTCTCTAGGTACCGTACCAGTTGCAATAATTATAGCACCGCAAGCATACTCCCCACCATCGGTTTTGACCAAAAAACGCTTACCTAGACCTTCACCATCTGTTTCTGTAATTTTTACAACACTTTCATACCTAATCTCTACACCCAAATTATCCGCGTGGTGATATATTTTCTTAGACAAGTCCGCTCCTGACACTCCGAAATCACCCGGCCAATTCTCTATTTTTAACGTATTGACAATTTGCCCTCCCTCTACTTTCTCCTCAAAAACCAGCGCCGATTTACCAGCACGCTTCACATAAATTGCCGCTGTCATCCCTGCAATCCCCGCCCCAATAATTATCACATCATACATGCTACTATTATACCTTATTTATTACCGGTATCACAATCGGCGTATGCCCAGTCGCATCAAACAAAATATGCGTAATATCTTCCTTGATTTCGTCCTTCAGCACTTTCATCTCTGGATCAGACGCAATAGATTTGTCTGTCTTCTGTCGCAAATAATGTCTAATCTTTCCAATTAACTCCTCAGAGTTGTCAAGGTACACAAAAGCTCTAGACACAATATCTGGCGTTTTCATCAAATGCCCAGTCTTCTTGTTCAACGTCAACACCACTACAAAAATCCCTTCCCGAGAAATATGAATCCTATCCTTCACCACCGCCTCATGCACTGGCTGGTCCGCATCATCATATAGCTTGTTGCCAACATGAATTCGCCCTGCCTTACGAATTGTCTTATTTGGCAAAAGCTCTACAATATCTCCATCATCAGACACCAAAATCCGCTCACGAGGTATCCCTAACACATTTTCTGCCATCTCTGCATTATGCTCAAGCATATAAAATTCACCATGATACGGCATATAATTAGTCGGGTGTAACCTCGTCACAAATTCCACATGGTCCTCATAATATGCATGTCCAGACAAATGTAGTGGTCCAATATTAGTCAGGTGCGTCTTGCCATTCTGAATCACTTGAGCACCTTCGCGCAACAATCCATCCACCGTAGAGACCACGTGTGGCTCATTACCCGGAATCGGGTTAGAAGAAAACACAATCGTATCAGTAGATTTAATTTTAATATATTTATGCGCCCCGGTCACCATTCTATTCAACACCGCGTTCAGCTCACCCTGCGAACCAGTGCAAACAATACAAACTTTCTCATCTGGAAGTTTAATAATATCTTCCATTTTCACAATTGTATCTTTTGGCACCTTAATAGCCTTCGCCCGGATGGCCACTTCTACGTTATTTATCATCGAAAATCCCGAAAATGCCACCTTTCGTCCTCTTGCCGCCGCTTCCTTCAACACTAATTCAATTCTTGAAATCTGCGACGAAAAACACGAAATAATCACTCGCCCATTTGCATAATGATCCATCACGCGTCCCAGATTTTCTCCCACATCATATTCCGAATGTGGATGCCGGCCAGGCGAATCAATGTTTGTCGATTCGTTCAACATCAAATCTATGCCTTCATTTTTCACGATTTCATCAATTCGCTCATAGTCCGTCTGTATACCCATAGGATTATTCTCGTGACGCCAGTCACCAGACATGTAAATAGTCCCATTCGGTGTCCGCACGACTATTGCCGTGTTGCCAGGAATCGAGTGCAAAGTATGGATAAATTCCACCGAAAAATACTCAGAAACTTTAATTTTCTCATGTTTAAACGGATCTACCACCTGATAATTCAAATCCGGCACCGTCTCAAGCTCCGACATTTGTTTTTTAATCATTCCCAATGTAAAATCTGTCCCATAAATTGGTGTCAGGGGATTAAAACTCGGCAAAAGATGCCTACAGGCCCCAATATGGTCAAGATGCGCATGCGTAAAGCAAATCGCTTTCACCTTGCTGCGATTATCCTCTAGGTATTTTATATCCGGAATCAAATAATTCACGCCAGGATAATCTTCCCCAGCAAACAACACACCCATATCCACCACAATCATCTCGCTTTTGTACTCTATAATTGTCATATTTTTGCCAATACCAAACTCGCCCACACCACCAATAGGGATAATCCTCACCGCTTCCGGATCCGGTCGCATCTGTTTCAATTTAGCATTCGTAATCTGCTGACCATTATAACCATTGTACCGCGATTTATTCACTGGCACCCCAATAATATGCTGCGTGGCCTGCGCGTTAACATCCTGCGAAAGCATCCTCTGATGATGCACCATATCACCCTTCTTTACAGACACTGACAAATTAACCTTTCGGTTCTCCGCCTCAGCCTTTACTTTAGTCTTTGGCACACTTTTTGCCTTTTGCGCCGCATTATTCTTTCCTTTTTTCGTTTCACTTTTGGTAGCATTCGCCTTCTTAACGGCATCTTTTCCGCCAGGAGCAAAGTTCGAATTAAAATGACGGTTCTGCGCCTCTTCAAATTGCCTCTTTATATCTGGTAATCTTTCGGCCCTCAATTTCAAAAGCCGCGCACGACGCTCCTCTTCTTTCAAGTTCATATTTTTCCTTTTTATTACAAGTAAATATCTTTATTACCTCAATTATAACAAAACTCTTGCATTTTGGCAACCCATTTGGTATAATAAATATATACATAATCTGACCGGCTCGAAAAGAGACGGTTATTTTATTTAAGGACAACCGACGAAATTTTAATAATTTAATTTCGAAGGACTATAAACGAAGCGGCGACAGCCGACGAAATTAAATTATTAAAATTCCAACATGAAAAGAAAGGAAAATAAATGGAAAGTTTAGACTTAAAACAAATGTCCGCGATGGTCGACATCATCGCCGAAGAAAAAGGCTTACCCAAAGAAACCGTTTTAAACGTAATCGAACAAGCCATCGCTGCCGCCTGGCGTAAGGATAACGGCGACCGCGAAATGAACGTCCGCGCCGTTTTAAACACTAAATCCGGCAACGCCGACGTTTATGTTGCCCGCGAAGTCATAGAAGATGGTCTGGCCTATAATCCATCTACCGAAATCCCTCAAAGTGAAGCCGGTAAAAATGCTCAAATCGGCGACATCGTCGAAGAGAAGTACAAAGTCACCACTTTTGGCCGAGTTGCCGCAATGACTGCTAAACAAGTCGTCATTCAACGCCTCCGCGAAGCCGAAAATGACGCCGTCCTTGCCGCCTTTGACGGTAAAATCGGCACCGTAGTCACCGGTACCGTCTCACGCGTCGAATCAAAATTAGTCCGTATCGACCTCGGCCGAGCTTCTGGCATCATGCCTCGCTCCGAACAAATCGATGGCGAATATTACACAGTCGGCAGCCGCATCAAAGTCTACGTCAAAAAAATCGAGCGCAACGACCGTGGCGCACAACTTATTCTATCACGCGGTAATGCTGAGTTTATCGAATATCTCTTCCGTCAAGAAGTCCCAGAACTAGATAACGGCACCGTAGAAATCAAAGGTATCGCTCGAGAAGCCGGTCGCCGCACTAAAATCGCAGTTATGTCTACGGTTCCAGGCATCGATCCAGTTGGTACCTTCGTTGGCGGTCGCGGCATCCGCGTCCAAGCCGTCATGAACGAAATCGGCGACAAAGAAAAAATCGACATCATCAACTGGAGCGACAACGCATCTGAATACATTCGTGAAGCCTTAAGCCCAGCCGAAATCATTAAAGTCGATATCGAAGGCAAAAAAGCTAAAGTCTTCGTTTCAGAAGACCAACAGTCTATCGCTATCGGCAAACAAGGCCAAAACGTCCGCCTGGCGTCCAAGCTCACCGGCTACGAAATCGATATTGAACTCATGAAAACCGCAGCCAAGAAAAAGAAGAAAAACGTCGAAGACGCCCTCCTCTCCGCCATTGAAGAGGAAACTAGCGAAGAATAACGCAATCAACTTAAGCTAGTTGCGTTATAGATGTAAATATGATATAATTCTAGAAGTGGGGTTGTCGCCCCGCTTTTCTTGTACATTTATTCTATTTCTGGAGGTGTTTGACGTGTCAATTATCAAGGATGCAAACCTCGCCGCAAGCGGCAGGCAAAAAATCGAATGGGTTAAGAGCTTTATGCCCACACTAACCACCATCGGCCAAGATCACATCAAGAATCAAACCTTCGCCGGTCTCAAAATCGGCATGAGCATCCACTTAGAGGCGAAAACCGCTTATCTCGCACTCATCTTGAAAGAAGCTGGCGCCAAAGTTTATGCCACCGGTTGTAATCCTTTGTCCACCCAGGACGACGTCGCTGCCGGACTAGCCAGCCTCGGCGTGGAAGTATACGCAATTCACGGCGTGCTCGAAGAAGAGTATCGCGACCATCTCAATCAAGTCCTCAACAACAAGCCGGACCTGATTATCGACGACGGAGGGGATTTGTTGGAAGCTTATCTGAATCTGCCCGACAGCCAAAAGTGGCCCCTCATCGGCGGCTGCGAAGAAACCACCACTGGCGTTCTTCGACTCAAGCAGCTCGCAAAATCCAATCGTTTACCTTTCCCCATGATGAACGTAAACGACGCAAGATGCAAACACTTGTTCGATAATCGATACGGCACCGGACAATCGGTATTAGATGCCATTCTGCACACCACCAATGTCCTGGTCGCCGGCAAAACCGTAGTCGTCGCCGGTTACGGCTGGTGCGGCCGCGGTATCGCCATGCGTGCTCATGGTATGGGCGCCCGCGTCATTGTCACAGAAGTCGACCCGGTCAAAGCTATTGAGGCCAATCTGGACGGCTTTGAAGTTATGCAAATGTAATACGCCGCGCTCTTCGGCGATTACTTCATTACCGCCACCGGATGCAAGGACGTCATTAACGAATCTCATTTTCAAGACATGAAAGATAATGCATTCTTGGCTAACGCCGGGCACTTCGACGTAGAGATCAACGTCAAAGAGCTCGCACAAATGGCCACCGCTATCGACAATCGTCGAGAAGACATCATCGGCTACACGCTGCCCAACGGTTGCACCATCAACCTTCTCGCAGAAGGCCGCCTGGTTAATCTCGCCGCCGGCAACGGACATCCGGCAGAAATTATGGATATGAGCTTTTCGCTCCAAATCCGCGGCCTTGAGTATCTGGTTACTACGCGTGGTACCCTCGAGAATCAGGTTTACAACATTCCTGACGAAATCGATTACCAAGTCGCCTGGACCAAGCTCGACGCTTCCGGCATCGTTATCGACGAGCTCACTTTCGACCAGATCGAATATCTCGGCCTAAATTAACCTCCACCCTACGCCCCGCCTCAAGCGGGGCATTTTTATATATCCACCAAAAAACCACCCCTTGGGGCGGCTTTTTGATAATTTGGCACCTTCCTAGTTTCCCGCATAGCAGTATAATCGGCGCTACTGGGCTTGACTTCTGTGTTCGGAATGGGAACAGGTATTTCCCCAGCGCTATGGGCACCAAATTGTAATAACAACGTCAATTATTATTACGATTGATGTCCATAAGGTGTACAAAGATTTTAAATGACGTCACGACGCGGCTTAAAATCCAACGTCGGTTGCTAGCTAAGTCCAAGACATAAAAAGGCGATGGACCTATTAGTACGCTTCGGCTCCGTATGTTGCCACACTTCCACCTTGCGCCTATCAACCAGATCTTCTTTCTGGAGTCTCCTAGGGAATTCTTATCTTGGAGTGGGCTTCGCGCTTAATATGCTTTCAGCGCTTATCTCTTCCGAACATAGCTACCCGGCAATGCAGTAGGTGACCACAACCGGCACACTAGAGATTCGTCCAACTCGGTCCTCTCGTACTAGAGTCAGATCTCCTCAAAATTCCTAACGATC
>JAFQXN010000012.1 GCA_017406905.1 Candidatus Saccharimonadota bacterium
CAATATCTAGCTTAGCGCCAGTGGAATCTTCGTCGAAATCATTGGCGACGTGTATTTTGCTATTTGTTGACTGAAAACCGTCAGCGGCGATTTTGCCACCCACGAAAATCTGGTCGGCGATTGGTAGAAATTCGTTAATTAGGGGCTCTTTGTCGCTAATTTTACTACCGCCTATGATGGCGAGTAATGGGCGCGCTGGATTTTTGATTGCGGAATTTAGATTACTAATTTCGTGCTCCAGTAGAAGTCCAGCGTAGATAGGTAAATGATTAGCAATGGCTACCGTAGAGGCATGGGCACGATGCGAAACGGAAAAACCGTCTTGAACGTAAATTTCTGCACCGGTTGTTTTGACTATGTCGTGAATGAATTCAGAAGAATTCTCGGTTTCGCCAGAGTGAAAGCGAAGATTTTCTAAAAGTAGGATATGTCCAGCGGGAAGCTGTTCTACGGCGGATTTGACGGCTGGGCCGGAGATTTCTGGTATGAAGTCTACATTATCCGTGAGATTTTTAAGGACTTCGGCGACTGGGCGCAGGGAGTAATCATCATCTTTACTGGTGGGGCGGCCGAGGTGAGAAATTATGATGATTTTTTTGGCGCCGTGATCGCGCAGATATTCAAGAGTAGGGAGTCCAGCACGAATACGAAGATCGCTTATGACTTCACCGTTTTTAATTGGGACATTAAAATCAGCACGAACAAGAATAATTTTGTCTTTGACATCTATATCACGAATAGTTTTCATAGGATAATTATATCACTAAATACCAGTAAGCGGAGTAATGTCTGCTCCGAGATGGCGCAAACGGGCGGCGAAATCTTGATAGCCGCGGTTGATGGGATATACGTTGCGGAGAATTGACGTGCCGGGCGCGGCAAGCATGCCAATAAGAATGACGACGGCTGGGCGTAGTGCTTGTGGTGCGACGAGCTCGGCTGGGTGCCAATTGGTTGGACCTTCGACATAGACGCGATGCGCGTCTAGAAGTTCGACTTTGACGTTGAGATTGGCGAGTTCGGTGGTGTAAATGGCACGATTTTCAAAAACCCAGTCATGAATAAGTGTGCGGCCAGTGGCTACAGCGGCGATGACGGAGAAAAATGGTAGATTGTCGATATTTAAGCCGGGGAAAGGCATGGGGTGAATTTTGTCGACTGGGGCATGAAGATCGGATTTTTTTACGGTCAAATCAACTAGACGAGTGCGGCCGTTGGCGGAAGCATATTCTGGAGTTTTGTCAATGCGGGCGCCCATGGATTTAAGAACCTCTAATTCAATTTCTAGAAATTCGATTGGTGCGCGAAGAATGGTGATTTCAGAATGAGTGACGAGTGCGGCGGCGATGAAACTCATGGCTTCGATGGGATCTTCGGACAAATAATATTCTATATCTTCATTGATATTGGCGCGACCGCGAACGGTGAGGGTAGTGGTACCAATGCCGCTGATTTTAACGCCGAGTTTTTCGAGGAAAAAACAAAGATCCTGAACCATGTAATTAGGCGATGCACCGACGATGGTGGTCTTGCCTGGTGAGAGCGCTGCGGCCATAAGGACGTTTTCGGTGACAGTGTCGCCACGCTCGGTGAGGACAATGTAACGGTCAGTGTACTTTTGTAAAGTTTCTTCACGAACGGAAACTTCATAAAAACCACTATTGCATTCGGCATCGACGTCTAGACCAAAAGATTTTAATGCTTGGATATGTGGCTCGACGGTGCGAGTGCCGAGCGAACAGCCACCGGCGTAGGGAATATGGAATCTTTTGTAACGGTGAAGAAGGGGGCCTAAAAACATAATAATAGAGCGGGTGCGACGAGCAGCTTCAATGTCCATTTCATCAAGTTTCAATTCGCGTGGTGATATAATTTCTAGGTCGCGATGACGATTTTGCCAGTGACATTTGACACCAATGGACTCTAAAACTTCGATGATGCGAAAGACTTCTTCGATGCGAGCGACACGATGCAAAGTGGTCTTGCCGGAATTAAGAAGCGCGGCACAAAGAATGCTAACGGCGGCATTTTTGGAAGTATTGACGGTGATTTCGCCGTGAAGTTCTTTACCGCCGCGGATGCGGTAGCTCTGCGATGCGGAGTCATTTATAGAGAGAATTTGGGTACCAAGAGCTTCAGAAAGTTTCTTAATCATTTCGAGGGAAATGTTTTGGCCACCTTTTTCGACGCGGTGGATAGCGGATTGGCTAGTGCCTACAGCACTGGCTAACTCGCCTTGAGTCCAACCTTTTTCGGTGCGCATTTGCTCGATAGTTTCACCGATAACTTGCTGATAAGTCTTGGATTTTTTCATGAGTGAATTATATCACGGCGTGAATAAAAAGGCAAGCCTTGAACTTTCTTTCGCAAAAGAAAGTTCAGCAAAGAAACGAGCAAGAAAAATGAAACGAAAGTGAATTCCGTTTCATTTTTTGTTATAATTATTAGATGGATATACTAAATGGCTTAAATTTGCGACAAAAGGAGGCGGTAGAGACGCTTAGCGGGCCAGTGCTGATTTTGGCGGGAGCCGGGAGTGGTAAAACTAAAACTTTAACACATAGAATTGCGAATTTGATTCAACATGGCGTAAGGCCAAATAATATTTTGGCGGTGACTTTTACGAATAAAGCCGCTAACGAAATGCGGGAAAGATTATTTAAACTTTTGTTTAGTACTTCGGAACATGATGCAGCTGAGCCATCGCTTGAGGCGGGTTCTGGGCGGGTAAATCGCGCAGAAGTGCCAAGGAATTTTATGCCGTATATGGGGACTTTTCACGGGATTTGCGTAAAAATATTAAGAGTCGAATCTG
>JAFQXN010000002.1 GCA_017406905.1 Candidatus Saccharimonadota bacterium
ATCCTGAGCCAGGATCAAACTCTCCATTAAAGTAATGTTAAATTTGAAAAACTCAACATAAAATTTAAACTGACGATGATTAATTGCACAACTAAATTGTTAAAATATTTCTAAAGACTCCTAAAATATCTCTCGCAGCTTTAGACTGATACCATATTACCGCGTTTGGTTAATTTTGTCAAGACTTTTTTGAATTATTTTTTGAAAAAATCCTCAAATCAATGAGGATTTTTTGCTATATCACAGTTCGGTTCAATTTTGATTGTTTCTCTTCCCTTTCTGGCTTGGCATAAACCACCAAAAAGCAAAGGCTGCGCTGCACAAAATGACTACAGCAAGAATCCACCATGGCGCAGTAGAACTTTCTGTTTCGTGATTTGTGACACCCATGTCGTCTTGTGCGTCAAGATTTCTAGTTTCTGCTCCAATATTTTCTTCGGCAGCTAGTGGGATCTCATACGTGTTATCTGGTGATGCTTTTTCATCGTTGCTGGAACTATTAGATGTTTTTTCCGTATAAACTACTCTTGAGGTGGTATTTCCGGAAGTTACTTGAGATTTGGCTGTATTACTATTAGTTTTATCGCTATCGGTAGAGCTAATGACCGATAGATATACTTTAGGGGCTAAAGTTTCCGTTGGAGCCTCCCCACTATCTGTAACGATTAATTCCTGACCTTCTTGTAGATTATCGTCTTGGGGTTCATTTTGAGATGGCTCTTCATTTTGAGGAATATCTTGAGGTATTTCCTCGTCTTGAGGAGCGTCGCTTGATTCGTCTTGACCGCCATTGATCGGCTCATTTGACGGCTCATCATATCCTGGCTCATCTTGTGGTTCGTCGTCATGCGGTTCATCAAAAAATTCATCTTCCGGTTCTTGAGATTCTACGTTAACTGGAATGTAGAATGCCTTACTTTTGTCATAAACGATTTTACACTCCATACCTTCTTGATACTCTGGAGACTCTATGCAGCTTGAGTAATCATACTTGCCCCCGCCTCCGCCACCTCTTTCCGTGGTATAGCTATACCAAAAGGCATACTCTACATCTGGAGCAGTGGATTGATTACGTAAGGGGAATTCGGTTTCGGCATTAGATTGTAGCCAGCCAGCTCCGTTTTTGGCGGCGCTTCTGCTAAGGATGATGTGCATCTTAGGGTTGAGGACACCGGTTTCTATTTCACGAGCAAAGTCGCCAGTGATATATCCTCCGTCATACTGAACGATATGTAGGGTGTCAAGATCGTGTTTATACGAAATACCCATATGTTTAGCAAATAAATCTTCATCGTTGTAATGAACCCTAAAATAGCCTAACCCTGGGTTAATTCTCGTGACGGTAAGCTGTGAACTTTCAAAAATGATGAGTGCACCGTAAATTTCGCCTTGTTTTTGCATGGTATACATCTCTTTACACATCACGGGATCATCATCTTCGGCACAAAATTCTTCCATTTCGGCCTCAGTTTCGGCGGCAAGCTCAGAGAGCTCCTCAAAAGTCCAGTATGCAGAATCGCCGGATGTGGCAAAAGTGGGCGAAATTAGTAGACCAGAGCCAACTAACGTCGATATTAAAGTTGGTAATAAGAAAAAATGTTTTTTCATATACTCCTTTCATCTTAGTTTTGAGGGAGTATAGACATAGGTTGTGGGATTTTTCAACCCCCCACCTTAAATTTTATAAATATAAGCTTTATTACCTCTGTAAAAATTTGCAAAACGGATAGGCTTAAAATATTATTTTTCGACTTCCTTGACAGTTTGGTCTAGCTCTGGAGTTTCTTCTGGTAGGACAATGCCAAGCGAAGCGACAGTGTCACCCTCGGATAAACGCATGATGCGGACGCCTTGAGTAGCGCGACCGAGCGTAGGAATTTCTTTCATGGCGATACGGATGGCTTGGCCTTTAGTAGACATCATGATAACTTCTTTGGCTAATGGATCCAAAGTGTGAACGGCAACAATCGGGCCGGTTTTTTCAGTGACAGTGGCGACTTTGATACCGACGCCGCCGCGTTTATGGGGTGGGAAGTTGGAAACTAGAGTGGCCTTGCCGTAACCATTAGCAGATACGGCTAGCAATTTTTGCTTAGGATCGGTGATGACATCCATACCGACAATTTCGTCTTTAGGCCTAAGTTTCATGCCGCGAACACCCATAGCGGAGCGTCCCATGGCGCGAACTTCTTTTTCGTTAAAACGAGTGGCTTGACCAGCAGAAGTAGAAATAATGATGTCGTTTTCACCAGTAGTTTCCTTCACCCATTTTAATTCATCATTGTTATCTAGTTTAATGGCAATTAGGCCGTTACTACGGACGTTGAAGAAATCTTTAATGGCGGACTTTTTGATTGTTCCCTTCTTGGTGGCCATGAAGAGATAGCCGTCTGCACCGGCATCTCCCTGTTTGATGATGGCGGTGATTTTCTCTTCTGGATGCATATTAAGCATGTTAACTGCAGCTGTACCTTTGGCAGCCAAAGAGGCCTGAGGCACCTCATAAGCCTTCATACGGAACAGTCTGCCCTGATTGGTGAAAAATAGGAGATAATCGTGTGAATTGGCAGTCAAAATTTGAGCAATTACGTCTTCTTCTTTGGTAGTCATGCCTCGCTTGCCTTTACCACCCCTGTTCTGCTTGCGAAAATCGGTTTGTGGCACTCGTTTCATGTAATTTTCGGAAGTCAAAAGAATGACACTCTCTTCTTCGGGAATGAGTTCCTCTTCGGAGAATTTGCCAACTTCGTGATTGATAATCTTAGAGCGGCGAGGATCGTCATATTTTTCCTTGATTGCCAGAAGCTCTTCTTTAACTACTCTTAGTACTTCTTTTTCGTCAGCGAGGATAGCCTCAAGTTTTTGAATCAATTCGTGAAGCTGTTTTAATTCTTCTTCGATTTTGTCGCGCTCTAGACCTTGGAGTCGACGAAGCTGCATCTGCAAGATAGCATTGGCTTGAATCTCGGAAAGACCAAATCTATTCATGAGTTGCTTGTCGGCATCATCGTAAGATGAGCGAATGACTTTGATGACTTCGTCAATATTATCGAGAGCGATTTTTAACCCCTCTAAGATGTGTGCGCGCTCTTTGGCCTTTCTTAAATCAAACTCGGTGCGACGACGTATGACTTTTTGGCGATGCTTGATGAATTCAGCTAGAATTTCCTTGAGACCGAGAATGCGCGGCTGAATACCATCAATAAGAGCCAGCATATTGTAGTGGAAAGAAGTTTGAAGTGGGGTAAGCTTATAAAGTTGGTTAAGGATCTTTTTAGGAAATGCGTCTTTTTTGAGCTCGACAACAACGCGAACTTTACCTCTAGCAGATTCGTCGCGCGCATCGGCAATATGATCCAATTTCTTTGCCAAGACGAGGTCGCGAACTTTTTCGATGAAATCTTCCTTACTCATACCATAAGGGACTTCGGTGATGACAATATTGTAGCGGCCGTTTTTGCGCTCTTCGATATTGGCGACTGCGCGAATCACAACGGAACCCTTACCTGTAGCATAGGCCTGTTTCATAGGGGCGCCGCCATAAACCTCTGCGCCAGTCGGAAAATCTGGGCCCTTGACATGCTTCATGAGGCCTTCTAGACTGATTTCCGGATCGTCAATTTGAGCAATGGTTGCATCTATTAACTCGCCGAGATTATGAGGAGGGATATTGGTAGCCATGCCAACGGCGATACCCATCTGGCCATTGAGAAGGATATTCGGAACGGCGGCCGGGAGCACGGAAGGCTCTTTCTCTGAACCATCGAAATTATCACGAAAGTCTACGGTTTCTTTCTCTATGTCGGCTAGAAGTTCGGCGCCAACTTTGTCAAGACGGGCCTCTGTATAACGAGAAGCAGCAGCCTCATCGCCATCCATTGAACCGAAATTACCTTGGCCTTCTACCAACGTGTAGCGCATTTTCCAGGGTTGAGCGAGATTCACCATAGCGTCATAGATAGATGAGTCACCGTGTGGGTGGTATTTACCCATTACTTCACCAACGATGCGGGCAGATTTAACAGTGGCATGCGGGGCTTTCCAGCCGTTTTTGTTCATAGCATAGAGAATGCGACGATTAACGGGCTTGAGGCCGTCACGAACGTCTGGGAGAGCACGATCAACAATAACGGAGAGCGAATAACGAAGGAAATAATCTTCCATGGTATTTTCGACGGTACGAAGCTCGATGCCAGATTCAACCGTAGAAATCTCAGAGCTATTCCCTTCGGATGCGCTTGGGATCTGATTAAGCTCATGATCATCAGGAGATAATTCCATCGGTTTTTTATCTAAATTTTTATTCTTATCTTCTGCCATGATTCCTCCTTAAAAGTCCAAATCGTCAAGATCGACAGAAGCCGCTCTTGCCTGAATAAAGTTTTTACGCAACTCGGCTTGGTCGCCCATCAATTTTGAGAAAATTGAGTCGGCTTTTTCAGCATCGTCGATGTTTACTCTAATTAAAATACGATTTTCTGGGTTCATAGTAGTTTCCCAAAGCTGAGCGGCATCCATTTCGCCGAGACCTTTAAAGCGTTGTTGGGCGGTATAGCCTGCCTGTTTGAACCTCTCCGCGTCTTCGTCAATTTTAGTGCCGGCAGCTTTTCTCTCGGCGATCTTGGCGGTGAGGGTTTTTTCTAGAGCGGCTTCGTCGTAAATGTAGTCAATTTTGCGGCTATTCCCTGTACCCTTGATGAGGCCGAATAGAGGTGGTTTGGCTAGATAAACATGGCCGGATTTGATGACGTCTGGCATATAGCGGAAAAAGAAAGTCAAGAGAAGGGTGGAAATGTGGGAGCCGTCGACATCGGCATCAGTCATGAAGACGATTTTATGGTAACGGAGGCCGTCGAGATTAAATTGGTCGCCAATACCAACACCGAGCCCCTTAATGAGCGAGACTAATTCGGCATTTGCAAGCATCTTATCTAGACGAGCGCGTTCGGTGTTAAGGACTTTACCCCTTAGTGGCAAGATAGCTTGAATGCGGGAATCACGACCTTCTTTAGCGGAGCCAGCGGCCGAGTTACCCTCTACGATGAATAATTCACATTCTTCGGCGTTGCGACTAGAGCAGTCGGCAAGTTTACTGGGAAGGTTAAGCCCCTCAAAAGCTCCTTTACGAATGACGTTATCTCTGGCGGCGCGAGCAGCTTTACGGGCACGGGCGGCAAGAGTGGCTTTACCAACAATCTTTTTGGCGATTGCGGGGTTTTCCTCTAGATAGTAGCCAAAATACTCGGTCATGACTTTGTCTACATAGCCTCTGACCTCAGGATTGCCAAGTTTGTTTTTAGTTTGGCCCTCAAATTGAGGATCAGGAAGTTTGACCAAGATAACGGCGGTAAGCCCTTCCTTAATATCATCGCCGGTGAGATTGTCTTCTTTTTCCTTAAGCAATCCGTTTTTACGGGCGTAATCGTTAATAGTGCGGTTGAGGCCCGTCCTGAAGCCGACTACGTGCATACCGCCATCTGGGGTGAGAACGTTATTGGCGAAGGGTTTCATTGTTTCGGCAAAGGTGTCATTGTACTGGAGGGCGATTTCTACAGCCGTGTCAGCCATTTGCTTCTCTACATAGAAAATGTCATCAGATAAGACTTCTTTGCCGTTGTTGAGGCGCTTGACGTAGCTCTTGATTCCGCCCTCAAAATAAAATGATTCCCTGGCGCCGGTACGCTCATCCTTGACTGTGATGAGAATCTCCTTGGTGAGATAAGCTTGGTGACGTGCGTAATTTGCCACCCAATCGTAGTCAAAAGTTGTGGTCTCCTTAAAGATAGAGGGATCTGGATAGAATGTGATGGAAGTGCCGTGCTCTTTAGGTGAACCATTTGTGACCTGCAACTCCATAATGGGCTTACCTAAATCAAACTCTATGTGGTGAGTCTTGCCATCTCTGTAAACTTCTGCAGTCATGTGGGTAGAGAGGGCATTTACCACGGACGAGCCGACGCCGTGAAGACCAGAGGACACTTTGTAGCCGCCATCGCCAAATTTGCCGCCGGCGTGGAGGACAGTAAGGACGGTCTCAAGGGTGGATTTTTTGGTTTTAGGATGGATATCTACTGGGATACCGCGCCCGTTGTCGTCTACCCTAACGCCGCCGTCCTTAAGAATAGTAATTTCAATTTTGTTGGCGTAGCCAGCTATGGCCTCATCAATAGAGTTGTCGGCAATCTCCTTGATAAGATGATGGAGACCGTCGTAACCTGTGGAGCCAATATACATACCTGGGCGTAAGCGAACTGGCTCTAGCCCTTCAAGTACACGAATTTCAGACGAATCATAATCTTCAGCTTTTCCAGCCATTATTCTAATACCTCTTCTTAGATGTATATCTATTATACACCTTGAGGCAAAAATAATCAAGCTCTAGGTAAAATTTATTGATTTTGAGATAGCCAGCCGTCCAAAAAGCCCTTCTGAGGCGTCTGGAGCGCGTCTGAGGCCTGTTGCGGGTCGGAAGCGGTAGTTTGCGCGATGTCAATGGGAGACGCGTCTAGAGCGCTTCCAGTGGGCTCTGAGAGCGATTTTTCGGGAGCGGTATTTTCTTGTGCGAGCTTGACTTTTTCGGCAGCCGACCAACGGTCATTAATTTCCCTTTCTACCTCAGTCCTAGTTTTGCCGTATTTGGTGGCCGAATAGACCTTGAGTGTCTTCATTAGCTCATCATTTGGTTCACCCATGAGAGATATATCTGGCAAATTCATTGTGAAAGGCGTGGATGGCATACCAAACATCATTACCTTAGCAATAGCCGCACGATTTGGTGTCTTGGTAAGATCTTCGGCGGTGAAGGTAGGCGTAAAGGCTTTTACCATCAAATCAGCATCAGTTACGCCAATGCGGCCACAGATAATAGTGCCGACGTTACCAAGGAGGGCTTCCCGGATTTTCTCGGTGAGTTGAGTCATGAACTGATTCGCAACAATGAGATTGAGGCGATATTTGCGGGCTTCGGAGAGAATAGATTCGAAACTGTCGGTGGCAAAATTCTGGAACTCGTCAACATAGAGACAGAAATCTTGGCGCTCACTTTCTGGAATATCCTGGCGGCTCATAGCGGCTTGCTGGAATTTCATTACAAAAATCATACCGAGGAGATTAGCGTTAATATCACCGAGGCGCCCCTTTGAGAGATTAACTAGGAAGATTTTTTTGGTATCCATAATCTCGCGGATATTAAAACCGGATTTTACCTGGCCAAGAGTATTTCGCATGATGGTATTAGAGAGGAACGGCCCCCATTTTGAGGCGAACCAGGTGATGACCTCACCGGCGTCGTTGGATTTTTGAGAGGCCGGAAATTCTTTAGTCCAGTAATCATAGACTGATTTATCTGTGACATATTTGAGTTTGGATTTGACAAATTCTGGATCAGTAAAGCACTGAGGAATATCAATAAATGTAGCGCCGGCTGGATCTGACATAAGAAGCAAAGCGGCATTGCGGAACATATGTTGGCCACGGGGGCCGAAGAAGCCTTGATTCTGGGGATCGAAAAGGCTTTGAAGCATAGAAATTCCCTCTTGTACGATGAAATCCTTTTGGTCCGGACTGGTAAATTCGAACATATTCATACCGACAGGATGCTCAATGTCGGCTGGATCAAAATAAATGACGTCATCGATTCTCTCTTCTGGCACACGTTTAAGAATCGCTTCTACGGCGTCGCCGTGAGGATCGATGAAGGCAAAGCCGCGACCATCGCACATATCTTGAAAGGCGAGATTCTCAAGGAAGACAGATTTACCCATACCAGTCTGGCCGATGACGTATATGTGACGACGACGATCGTCGTTATCGAGATAAATGGCTTTTTTAGAGCCGCGGAACTCGTTAGTGCCAAGGAAGAGGCCTTCGGTGGCAAGACGGGCTGGCCCGTCTACTTGCTTGGTCAACTGGCGTTCTACCTGGGAGTTTGGTATAGCGTTCTGCTCTGGTAGATGATAAATACTAGCTAATTCTACGCTATTTAGGATGTTGGAATGATTTTTGATTGGGAAAGTACGGAAGGTGAAATCTAGAGCGAACTTTTTCTGGTCTTTAAGGGCGTTGATTTTGAAACCATTAAACTCAGGTGAATCGAACTGAGAAAAAGCCGATGCCACACCTCCTAGAATCGCGTCTGAGCGGGGTTTAGACTTAGAGCTGGCAATGATGCGAATTAAGGTTTCGAAGGCCGGAAAACGCATTTTGTTGGTGATGGCGGTGATTTCATCCTGTTTGACGCTGGTGATAGTAGTCGTCTGCTCGGTTTTTTCGTGTTCGCCGGGAACTTCCCAGGGGGCGCGGATAACGTCCATCGCGAAATCACCGATGCTTGCTCCGATAGTTTTTTGTTTTTTCCCTTTCTGCATACTCTCGACGTGTGTTTTAACGCTTTCTGACCAACTTTTTTGTGCAGGACGGAATAAAATTTGTACAGCGGCACCTTCGTCTTTGCGCAGGCTAGAAAGTGCGTTTAAAATTGCCATCTGAGCATCACGCTGAGAGTCTTCGTAGGTAGTAATCGGATAATACGATTCTCTTTTAAGGCTAAGCTCGGCTCCAGATACCGCGCCGATTCCATCACCACCTCTAAAGATGTTGTCTTCGAGCTTCTCCTCGAGACGGGCGGTGGGATAGGCGGATTGGACGGCCTGCTTAACCGTCTCTGTCAATACTGCGGGCACTACGGCATAGTATTTGATAAAGCCATCTTTAGCGATGATTTCTAGGGAGAAGTGCCTCTGACCGTAGAGTTTGGTTTTTAGCCCTTTTGTGGCGGTGGAGGCAAGGATAGAGTACATTACCTGGGCTTTAGAGATGGCCTCATTGGCGATGTCGCGCTTGTCACGGCCGTTGGCCTCAATGTCATCAGTGGTGGGTGGAAGACGAATCAATAGTGGTACCATTTTAAGACTACGTTCGTAGCGTTTAACCTTGCGAAGATTAGAGATTTTAACGGCAAGAATAATGGCAATGAAGACCGACACCGCCACTACAGCAATTAGGATAACTACCCAGAGCGCCATTACTTATCCCCCTCCGTCAAGAAAGTGTTGTATTTTTTACTAAAACAGATTAGGCTGCCCATGGTTCGTCTTCTCCTATCGCGCGGTTGTATGAGCTTTTGAGGTTTCTTTCTACTAATTTCCAATATTCGTCGGTGGCACGAGCGATGTCACCACTTTTGGTGAATTGATGGATGATTCCATCCATCTGGCGAACACCAGCTTTATTGAGTGTTTCTCCGGTCTTAATGGACTCTTCGGGGTGAAAAGTGGCCTCGGTAGAAGCACTGCTCGACGCAACGTCTAGCCCTGGCTGCTCAAGCTCAGTGACTACGCCCATGGGCGGCATGGTCGGAGTGATTTCTGCGGACATAATTGGGCTGTTGTGGCTACTTTCGGTACTATTTAGCGTGTTACTGCCAATGCTACGGAGGTCATGTTCGGCCGTGGAGCCCCAAGAAACTTGATTATTGGTAGTGTCTAGATTATTTTCTGGTTCAAAATTATTAACTTCTTCTGAGGCGGTGCCAGCGCCGGCGGTAAAGAAGGGTTCTTCTTGAGTAGGGGCAGCGGACTGCATAGTATGACCATAATCCATAAGCTTATTTTACCACATTTAGATTCTTTTGTAGACTAAAAACTCAGCCAAAAACAGAAAGATAAAAATAAGGCTGATAGTCCATAGATCTACGGCCCCGAACGAACGCGCCATGAGCAACATAATGGGACAGAAAGCCATAACTGCGGAATAGAGGTAATCTTTACCGCGAAAAGTGTTCCTTCTGAGCGCAAGCTTAATGAAACTGCGCATGATGAGTGTCATAATGCCAAAAGACACGATATAAATTGTTGTAAAAAATAATAAAACCCCGAACGGCCCAATTTCCGTCGGAGATGTAAAAATAAGCATAATGATTAAAGCTGCGAGTCCAATAATGCTTACTGTTGAGAGAATACGGTTATGCTTCATAACCCTATTATAGCATATCTGGTTAAATCCCCCAAGAATTTATTGAAGGGTGAGCGGGGGGTTATCCGGTGCTAAAATCACAACTATTGACCGCAACCCCTGTCGCTTTTCCCTTTTTGACCGCTTCACGCTAGGTGAAGCATTGTCCTTGTTAGCTATTTTCTTTCATTCTTGTTTATGTTTCTTTAATGTGCTAATGAAAGATTTGATCTAACGCGCTCTACGCTTTTGGTTTCTGTCGCTAAGGTCAAACCCTTTAGCGGAGCTCTAGGTAATTCCTAAGGTGTAATTTATGGCTAGAAATTACCTTTTCGCCCGCTAAAGTTTACGGTTTATTCCTAGCTTTTGGCTTTTTCCTTTTCATTTTGTCCTTTGTTTTTAGTTTTTGTTTTAGTCATCTCGACTGTTTTAATACTAGCATACATTGCGAAAAAAATCAATAGATTTGTTCGGCTTTTTAAAGTATTTTTTACAACGTTTTGCCAGTTTTTCCCTGTTTATGCCGGTTGTTTGAATTGTTGTATTTTTTACAACGTTTTTATGTTGTTTTGCGTAAATGATGGTAATGGGACATAAAAAATAGGCCTTTGGGGCTCGGATCGACATAAATGGTGGAGCTGCCGGATACTGCCTCCGGGTCCGAACTATCACTTGGATATGAATCTACGCGCATAGTTTTCTGTTTTATCTTGGCGGATATTATCAGCTGCAGAAAACGAAACTGATAAATGCCATGGCTAGTTTTCGAGCTATTTCTCGCCAATTAAATAGCCTTATTCCCGTTGTATGATAATTTCAATCCTACGGAACCTCAGATTGAAACCAGCCTAGAAATAATAATTAGGCATAAGCTGGCATGTATGCTACATGCGCAGTTTGCGTGTTTTTAGCACTTATTTAATACTTACGGTATTTAATCGACGCGCATCATATCTGTAAATAATCCGTCTAAGCTTTGTCAGCCCCAACTACGGTATAGTATAGCATAAGAGTCAACAGATAGCAATAGAAAAAGACCGGTAACTGCGAGGAAAACCGGTCTTTTGTAGAGTGTGGAGTTATTTTGGCTAATTTTTTGTTTTGACCTTTTGAATAATTTTTTTATTCAAAAGCTATCTCTATTATAGTGCGTAAAAATGCTAATGTCAATACATTTTTCATACTTTTTTTATTCAAAATGCTTCGAGTTTTCCACAACTTCACCCTGGCCTACAGATTATGTATTGAGGTAATTTTATGCAAAAATGCACAAAAACTTTGAACAATTTTGTGTATTAAAGCATAGGCTTACGGTAGGGGGTTGAAATATGTTTACCCCTGTGCTAAAAGGGGTGCATGATAGCTAAAATACATTCTGCAATTCCCTACGGCTTCGAAGGAAAGCTGGTCGAAGTCGAAGGAGATATGAATCGGGGGTTACCAGCTTTCAATATCGTGGGCATGGCAAACAAAACCATAAATGAGGCAAAGGAAAGGGTGCGAAGCGCAATAGTAAACTCAGATTTTTCGTTCCCCGATAAAAAAGTGACGATCAGTTTAGCTCCAGCCGAACTGATGAAGGATGGGGCATATCTGGATTTACCGATTGCGCTCTCTGTACTACTGCTGTCTGGACAGCTAGTAAAGGGCGATGTGGCAGATAGGTTGTTCGTGGGTGAATTGTCGCTGAATGGTGAAATTCGGCCCGTGAGAGGCATTATAAACATCGTAGAGGCCGCCAAAAAGGCCGGATATAAGGAAATATACGTCCCGCGCAAAAATCTCACACAGGCTTCCTTGGTCACCGGAATAGACATATATGGCTTAGATACCTTGCAAAATCTATTCTTGGGACTAAAGAACCAGATTACGCTAGCTGTGGCAAGTGGAGCGGTGGCGCCAAAAAATGAAGATGAAGAGAGTACGGATGGCCCAGTATTAGATCATATCAGGGGTCAGAAATTAGCAAAAAGGGCGATGGAGATTGCAATTGCCGGGCATCATAATATCTTGATTTCTGGGCCGCCCGGGGCGGGCAAAACGCTGCTTGCGAAGGCGGCAGCCAATCTGTTACCAAAATTAACTTCGGTAGAAAAAGTTGATATTACGAAAATTTATTCGATTGCAGGATTATCTACAGATGAAATAGTAGAGGTGCGACCGTTTCGGGATCCGCATCATACGGCGAGTTCAATCTCGATGATAGGTGGGGCGACTGGCCCAGGGGAGATTTCGTTGGCGCATAAGGGTATTTTATTTCTTGATGAGATACCAGAATTTCCGCGGTCGGTGTTAGAGGCCTTAAGACAGCCACTTGAGAATAAGACGATTTCGATTTCACGGGCGAATCGCAAAACAACTTACCCAGCAGACTTCATGTTAGTAGCGACGATGAACCCCTGTCCGTGCGGATATTTGGGCGACCCCACGCATGAGTGTAAGTGCACAGAAACTCAGATTCATAATTACCAGAAAAAGCTTTCTGGACCGCTGTTTGACAGGATAGATATGAATGTTGAAGCCGAAAAGGTAGATAATCGGCACTTGCGAGCTAAAATTGCAGTAACTGCGGAAGAGCATAGTGTTGTAAAAAATAATATAACAGGGGCAATTTTACGCCAAAAGGCGAGGTACGGGCGGGAAGGGTTTTACAATAGTTCCCTTTCTTCATTTGAAGTATCTAATTTATTGAAGCTCGAACCAAGGGCCGAGAAGTTACTATCCGATGCTTCGGAGAAATTAAATTTGTCAGCGAGATCTTACTTTAAGACTATCAAGGTCGCCCAAACAATCGCCGACCTTGATAATTCGGAAATGATTTTGGCAAAACATTTGGCCGAGGCTCTGATATACAGAAGAAGATAGAAAACATAAGAAAATATTTGTGCTACCCCTTGTGTTTTTTATGGAATTTTGTTATAATTGTTGCAGGTTAATTCAAGAGAAGAAAGGACTACCATAAAAACTACATCACGCACCCGGCTGAATTCAGAAATTCGTTATCCGGAGGTACGCGTAATAGGCTCAAATGGAGAGCAGCTAGGCATTATGTCTAGTCGCGATGCCCAGCTTCTCGCGAAGGAACAAGGGGTGGATTTGGTGGAGATTGCTGCGAATGCAAATCCTCCAGTGGTTAAGGTAATTGACTGGGGTAAATACCAGTACCAAAAGATGAAAGAAGAGGCTAAGAATCGGAAAAAGGCTCGAGAAAAGCAATCCGAGCTGAAACAGATGAAGATTGGCTTAAAGATTTCAGATAACGACCTTAACATAAAAGTCCGAAAAATGCGTGAGTTTTTGGATGACGGCGACCGAGTAAAGATTTTAATAATCTTCCGAGGGCGCGAGATGACGCACAAAGAGATTGGATCTGAGCTTTTGAATAGAGTAATAGGTCTGCTCGGCGAAGACGGCATCGTAGTCGAAGGAAAGCCACAAATGAACGGGCGTAACCTATCGGTACAGGTACGGAAGAAGTAATTTCCTACTTTTACGGCCTACCGATTGCACTTTGAGAGACACGAGTGCGTGTCTAATACTAACTATAAATAATAAAGGAAATACTATGCCGAAGTTAAAGACGCATAAAGGTACCGCTAAGCGTATCAAAGTTACCGGCTCGGGTAAATTGGTTCGTGAGCGCGCTTTCGGGAATCATATTCTCGCAAAGAAATCAAAAGCCAGAAAACGCAACATGAAAACTGCTGCCGTGATTGATGGTAAGATTGGTAAAAATATAAAGAAAGCATTGGGGGTTTAAGATGAGGGTTAAAAGAGGAGTCGCGGCACACGCGAAGCATAAGAAAATTTTGAAGGCTGCTAAAGGCATGCAGCACGCCCGCACTAGGAGTTATCGACTAGGTAAGCAAGGTGTGATTAAGGCTCTGCAATACAGCTATCGCGACCGCAGGAATAAAAAGCGTGACTTGAGAGCGCTTTGGATTACGCGTATCAATAACGCTTCGAGAGAATTAGGTCTTTCCTACTCTCAGTTAATTGCTGGAATGAAGGCAAAAAATATTTCGCTTGATCGAAAGATTTTGGCTGACCTTGCGGTGAATAACCCTGAAGCATTCAAGAAGATTGTTAACACGGTAAAGGAGAAATAAAATGGCTATTTGTGAAATTACCGGCAAGGGCAAGATGTATGGCCATAACGTTTCATTCTCGCAGCGCCATACAAGGAAAGTTTTTAAGCCTAATGTTTCGAAGCGGACTTTGATTATAAACGGTCAAAAAATTAAGTGCAATGTTTCCGCATCTGCACTTAGGACTTTGAAGAAAAAAGGTTTAATTGAATCGCCAAAGGCTCGTGCTGAAAAAAAGGCGAACAAATAATAATTGCACTTGCGCACAAAAAATCGCTCTTTCGGGCGATTTTTTGATTTATTGTGAATATGAGCCGTCATTAAGCCGGGTTCTGTAATCCCTCAAAGAGAGACCGACAACCATCTATCTTGACGTTACATTGCTATAACGTTCTAGCGGTAAGCGCACATCCTCGAGCGAAGGTTTAATAGTGCTCCTTGCAACAGGTAGGGTTTGCCTCCGCGACATATCGCTACGACGCGCTGTGGGCTCTTACCCCACTCTTTTCACCCTTACCCCGTGCAAGCACGAGGCGGTTTGGTTTCTGTGGTACTTTCCCTATCCTTACGGACGGTCGCTGTTAGCGACTACCCTGCTCTGTGTTGCCCGGACTTTCCTCTTATATAAAGCGATTGTCTTTCAGGCTCTCCTGAATTATATCACAGGACGAATAATATTAAAAGTAGTTATAGTTTACCCTCGGATGCGGTCGATGGCGGAATTGGCCTCGTGATCGGCGATTAGATTTTGACTACGCGGAACATGGCTAAACGAAACTGCGTCAAAGTGCAAAAGTTTTTGCTGAATATCATTATAAACAGGGACGATGTCTTGGTTTTTGACCTGAAAAATGCCGTTGAGTTGGTTAACTACCATAAGACTGTCAGAGATAAATTTGGCACTTTTGTAGCCTAATTCGATAGCGCGTTCGATACCTTTGCGCATGGCATGGTACTCGGCAAGACGAGAGGTGGCAAAACCAATAAATTCGCCACCCTGTTCGACAATGTGACCATTACCGTCGTGTATGCAATAGCCGATGCCGGACGGCCCAGGGTTGCCTCTAGAGGCGCCATCCACGTTGATAGTGATGCTATTGGCGGTATCGCGAGCAGAAATGCGATTAGACGTAATTTTGCCTTCTTCAATTTCTAGGACAGATATGCTGGCTTCATTAAGGCGAATATTTGCGGTATTGAAGTCCTTGATGAACTTATAGGCAGTATAGCGTTCGTGCGGGGTGGGTTTTAATTCCCCGCCAACACCTAGCTCATAAATGATATAGAGATTGCTGAGTTGGCTGGAGCCTTCTGGTGCAAGGAAGGTAATAACGTCTTTTAGTTTAATTAGCGAGGCAGTTAGTCCAGTATATTCGGAAAGTGAACGCACCATGGCTTCTTCTGGCTGCTCGCCGAATTTGATTTTGCCGGTCGGAAGCTCCCAAAAAGCCGGGGCCTCGCTCCGACCTCGGCTACGTTTAAAAACCAAAAAGCCGTTTTCATTTTTAACTAATCCAACGACGCGTATTCTCTGTTTCATGCCCACTCTTAAACATAATGGCCCTGCTGACCTGTTTTCCCCGTAATATATACAAGGTGGGTAAAATCTTATGCGACACACCCTCGAGTGTGAGCCACGAAATCCCTATGACATGATTATTCAGGAAAATCATGCTGCCAACAGGGCTTGTCTATATTATACCACACTTTGCCCGGCGCTACTATTCCCCTCCAGGTGTATTATAGGGAGAATTAGCTGCCAACTGTCCAATAGAAAAGCGACAAAATACCATTTAAACCGTTTATCATGAGCTGTGAAAATACTTCTCCAAAAAGGAAAATCATCATGTATACGATGATGAAACCGTATCTTTCGATGCTGTTGAAGAAATTACGGACAAAATCTGGGGCGAAAGCGTAGAGAACGCGAGAGCCATCTAGTGGTGGAATCGGGATGAGATTGAAGAGCATAAAACCTATATTAACATAGACAAGCTCGACAAAGATAAATTCTGGAATATCGCCACCGACACCATAAATTAGGCCAGAAAAATGACCGATTAAGAAGCTAATGAAGGCGAGTAGGAAATTAGTGAGTGGGCCGGCGATAGCGACAAGTGCCATGCCCCACTCACGCCATTTGAGATTATGATAATTAACCGGTACTGGCTTGGCGCCGCCAAATACTGGCGCTCGTAGTATATATAATATAACAGGTACGAGGATGGACATATAGGGGTCAATGTGTTTGATAGGATTGAAAGTAAGGCGTCCGGCGTCTTTAGCGGTACGATCCCCTAGCCAGTATGCAGTAATGCCGTGAGAAAGCTCATGTAAAACCACCGAAAAGACGGTGATGATGAGAATAATAATAATGAGGACGGGGTTTGTGTTCATGCTAGTTCAATATGACGACCTCTTTGGCAGCTGGGAGACTGTCTAGATTTTTGACTTTGAGCTTTTTCTCGGTACGAGCGGAAAGCTTAAGGTCGGCTACCATGCCGTCTACGTTACCCATAGCCACGATGAGCTTAGGCTCGATTTCTCGGATAGCGCGTACAGATGAAGTACAGAGGATGTCAGCAACGATGTCATCTAAACCTTCTTCGATGCCACCGATGATGCCGATATGCACGCCACCAATTTCTACGTCATAGATGGTCTTGCCGCTCTCTGTGGCCACGCCACGGATGGCGGCATCGCCGATTTCAAATTCACCAGGGCCGGTGATTTTGCCAACAGCGAGGCCAGCATCAATAACGGCATCGGCGATGTTGAATTTGATGGTGGTCTTTTTGGTGGAGATGATGATTTCATCTGGATTTTTGCTTTCGATTTCAAACATTTTAGCTCCTATCCTTTAATTAGTTTTTCTGGATCTACGATTTCAGTGATTTCCATTTCAAGAACTTCGACAATGAAGCGATCTCTGACGCTCTTGCGGTAAGTGAAATCATCTGGTGACATAATGACGTAATTGATGGGCTTACCTTGTTTCTTTTCGATAACTTCGGCCCAACGGGTGAGCTTTTTGGTTTTATCGTTGCCAATGATAAGTAAATCTATGCCATCTTGGCCAGGCAGACGATTGGTGACGATGAGACCTTTAAGGTAATTTTTGACAGGACGGCAATATTCTTCCCAGGTGGTTTCTTTGACATCTTGATCGCGGACTGCGTCAATTTTTTTAGAAAATATATCGACAAGTGGGCGACAGAAAGGGTGCTTGTTATTGGCCGAGTAATAAACTTTGTTATCGAAAGTCTCGTTTTTAATGACGCCGATGCTTTCGAGATTGAGCAATTCCCTGCGGACGGAATTAATCTGTTCGTCAATTACTCTAGTCATTTCGCGAACGTAGAAACTTTTTTCGGGATTTTCGAAAAAGAGCTTGAGGAGCTTCGCGCGAGTTTTGGAACCAAATAATTTTTCAGTTGGTGTGTTAGCAACTTTACTCATTCTATATATATTTTATCACGTTCACGATAAAAATGCATAAATTTATTATCGTTGTGATATATTTTTAAATACGTCTATGATATATGGGTAAACTTCTTCGAGCCTAAGCCAATTGATTGATTGATTACGCTTAAACCAAGTCATCTGGCGCTTGGCTAAGTGCCAATCTTCATAAAAACTACGTTCTTTGGCTTCGGACAAACTGATTTTGTGATCAAGATAATCCCAGACATATTCGTAAATATTGCTTTTCATGGCTTGGTTATCCCAGCCGTAGGTTTGGACAAGTTTTTTGGTCTCGTCGTACAAATCTTGATTGAACATTTGGTCAATGCGTTGTTTGAGACGGCTACGTAATTCGGGTGTTTCCCATTTGATGCCAACGATGAGATAGTCGCCTTTTATCTCTTTACGGTCTGAACAAGTTTTTTGTTCAATGTCACCGATTTTGGCACCAGTCGGGCCTTTGAATTGATAATCGTAGATTAGTGCGTCAATATAAAGACCGGTGCCACCGACGATAATTGGGATTTTGCCTCTTGACTTGATGTCTTTAATCTTAGACTCCGCGTAAGATTTCCAATCGGCAACAGTGAAACGTTCGCCTGGCCTAACTAAATCTAGGCCGTAATGAGGGATACCTTGCATTTCTGCTGGCTCAGGTTTGGCAGTACCGATATCCATGCCCTCATAAATGGCGCGAGAGTCAGCGGAGATAATCTCGCCGCCAATAGCCTGTGCGATTTTAATGGATACACCGGTTTTGCCGGAGCCGGTGGGGCCCAGGATTACTACAACCCGTTCTCGACGGGTCCTGTCGCCGCCTCCTCCCCAGCGAAAATGTTGCGGGGGTCCCCCTCCGGCGGCACCGCCCATCGATATCAACATCATTTTAGGCCCTTGATAAACTCGGCAAGTTTGGAAAGTTTGACCTTTTCTTCCCTATCGCGGAGGCGGATGGAGACGACTTTTTCTTCGGCGTCTTTCGGGCCAACTACGAGAACGGCTGGAATTTTCATCTCGGTAGCGCGTTTAATTTTCTTACCTAAAGAGTCAGCGGACTCATCAACGGTGTAGCGAAGTTCATTGTATTTAAGAGGCTTATCAAGAACGATACTGTCTAGGATTTTAGTAATCTCGGAGACATAATCAAACACGGTATTATTGACAGTAACAATGCGAACTTGCTCTGGGGCGCACCAAAACGGGAACCAGCCGCCGGTATGCTCAATAAATACAGACAAGAAGCGCTCGATAGAGCCGAGTGTGGCATGATGGATCATCACTGGACGTTCTTTCTCGCCTTTTTCATTGATAAACTCTAGGCCAAAACGCTCTGGCATGACGAAATCTAGCTGAATAGTGGCAAGCTGATGCTCGCGGCCAATGGCATCCTCAGCCATAAAATCAATCTTCGGGCCATAAAAGGCGGCTTCGCCTTCTTGCTCAAAATAATCTAGACCATTGTCAATAGCGGCTTGCTTGATTTGGCCTTGCGCCATGTCCCAAAGTTTCTTATCGCCGAGATATTTGTCTTCATCAGAGCGATAGGAAAGGCGGGCGCGGAGTTTAGACATACCCATAGTAGAATAAAGCTCTTTGACGATGCCGACGAGGCGCTTAACTTCGTCTTTGATTTGGTCTTTACGACAAAAGACGTGAGAATCATCTTGCGTGAGCGAGCGTACGCGAGAAAGACCGCCGAGCTCACCAGTCTTCTCATCGCGGTAATCAGTGGTAGCTTCCATGTAGCGTACTGGCATCTCGCGATAAGTGCGCGGGCGAGAGGCAAAAATCTGAGTATGATGTGGGCAATTCATGGGCTTCATAGCGAAATCGTCGCCATTGACTTGAGAGTGTACCATGAACAATTCATCGCCAAATTTAGCGTAGTGACCAGAAGTCTTGTATAAATCTGTTTTGGTGATATGCGGAGTCCAGACTTTCTTGAACCCTTCCCTGCCGCGGAGACTCAAAGAGTAGTTAGCCATGAGCTCACGAAGCTCAGTGCCGCGTGGAGTAAAGAGTGGTAAACCAGCGCCGACTAAGTCAGAAAAGCAGAACAAATCTAACTCTTTGCCGAGCTTGCGGTGATCGCGAGCTTTGGCTTCTTCTTGGCGTTTAAGATATTCATCTAATTCTGCTTGAGTGTTAAAAGCTACACCATAAATGCGCGTAAGCATAGGGCGCTTCTCATCGCCACGCCAATATGCGCCAGCGACTCGGATAAGTTTGAAAGGGCCGACTTCGGATAAATCTTTGACGTGCGGGCCCTTGCAAAGGTCGGTAAAGACTTCGCCCATATCGTAGAAGGAGATTTCGGCATCTTCGGGTAATTCTTCGATGAGCTCGATTTTACAATCTTGTTGGTGGTCGCGCGCCCAGTTAAGAGCTTCGGATTTTGATGAGGTGCGTTTGGTCATAGGCAGCTTGCGAGCAATAATTCCTCGCATTTTTTTCTCAATCTTGGATAGATCCGTATCGGAGATTTTAGTGTCGCCAAAATCTATATCATAATAAAAACCATTATCAATGGCAGGGCCGATGCCAAGCTTTGCTGTAGGATAAAGTTCCTGCACGGCAGCAGCGAGTACGTGACTTAGGGTATGTCTCATTTTTTCCAAATCAATATTGTCCTTCTTCTGAGGTTTCATCTTTATCCTTTCTTTAACTATATATATTATAGTGTAAAAAGAGGAAAATTACAACAGAGCTCAAAGGCCGAGCAGCAGAAGAATCATGAGTGGCATGGTGACGACTGAGAGAATAGTAGAGACGGTGACCAGCTCGGATGATTCGATATTATTGCCGCCATATTTAGTGGCGAAAAGCCCGAGCGAGGTGGCAGTGGGGAGAGCCTGAATGAGCGTGCAGACCTGGATAACTTCAAGCGGAAAATGCAAAGCCGTGAGGATGCCCCAGGTAGCTAGTGGGCCAATAGTGAGTTGAATAAAGGCCGTAAGAATGAGGCGCCATTTCTTGAAAATGGCTTTGAAATCGGCGCGAGAAAGCATGAAGCCAATACAAATAATAGAAAGCGGCGTGGTAGCACCTCCTACGTAGCCAACAGCGTCAAGAATAAAGCCGGGAAGATGGATATTAGTGAGAAACAGAACCATACCAAGAAGAACCGCAAGGATATTAGGGTTAGTGACGATGCTTTTAAGGAGTTTGAATGAAATCTTATGTTCAAAAAGCCAGATACCATAAGAAAAGAGAGCAATATTAAAGGCAATAATAAAGCCACAATAGGCAATAACTCCTGATGGGCCAAAAGTATTGACGACAATGGGGTAGCCTAAAAACGTAGCGTTGTTAAAAATTAGGGCGAATTGAGATTCGCAGCGGAGGCCGCCTTTAAACCACCACTTGTTGAAAATAATTCTGGATAGAATAATCAACATGAGCATTACGATAATACCGGCGACTAGCCCAGCGAAGAATAAATTGAGAGTAGAATCGTCATATTCGGATGGGAAAGCGACAAAAAGAGAGGCTGGCATAAAGACCGTGAGAAGGAGGTTGGTTAATTCCCTGTTAGTACTGGTGCTGATGAGCTTCCACTTACCGAGCAAAAAACCAAGAATGAGAATAAGGGCGATGGCGCCGAGTCTAGCGTAAAAAGTAGTGAGCTCGATCTCCATACTTTTATTTTAACATTTTTTTGGATTTTTTGCCGGAACCACCGCGGATATTAAGGAGCTTGTAAGTTTTGTTGATAACTTCGTCGTAGCCATCGTAGATTTTGATACTGCGTCCGAAAAAGTCAGTAAGATTTGGCTTAATGTCGCTAAAATTCGTGCAGGCTAGAATGAGAACTTTAGGGCGAAAGGCAGTCTTAGCGAGGAATAATTTGAGGGTAGTGGAGATTTCTTGTTCGGTGAGCTCGCCGTCATCAATCTTCGCAGGCCAAGAATCTAGGGAGAGCGTTTTGTGTTTGCATTTAAGATGGCGGAGAAAATTGTAGTAGTTGACCGTCTTAGTGACGGGCTTAGTGGTGAGGAGCAGAGTGTCTCGCATAATGTCGCTAGGCGTGAGATTGAAGCCGAGGAATTTTTGGGTTTTATATTTGCGTTTGAAATGCCTAAGGCTGGTGATGCTCAGAAAGTGATTGGCGAGGATGATGAGATCTACTTTGCCGAGATAGGGCCTGAGGGCTTGCTTGGCATATTCGCGAGCAAGGCGAGAGTTGGTTTGAATTTCTTGGGCGTGTCGCCAATCTATAACTCGGATAATTTCCACTAGAGGAAATTCGGTAGCGAGACGATCGGCAAAAAATTCGCCACCGTATCCGCAATCGAAAACTACAATTTTTAGCATTCTGATATACCTTTCTTTTGGCGCGATTATATCATAATTAATAGGGGAGAAAATTTTAGGATTATGAGTTATGCGACAAATGTCGCATAAGTATAGCGTTTATCGTGAAAAAGTGGTATAATGACAGGGTGGGTGATTAGCTCAGTTGGCTAGAGCGTCTCGTTTACACCGAGAAGGTCGGGGGTTCGAGCCCCTCATCACCCACCATTTTTGTTGCACAAAAACTCAAAGGCGGGACTCGTTCTTCGAATCGAGCCCCTCATCACCCACCATTTTTTGTGTTGATTGTTCCATTAAAAAAACAACACGGATTCATCTGTGTTGTTTTAAATATAAATTATTTCTGTGCGTCACGGCGCCTAGCTATTTGCGCCTTTATTGATTCTGTCTTCAATGTCCTTCGAAATCTTGCCTAAAAATTTTCCTAGTTCAGAATCGTCGATTACTCGCTCCGGCATCATCGGCTGATAGCCGGACTCATCATTGCCTTTCCTGAGTTGCAATTTACCGTGATTCCGAGATTCCAATATTTCTTCGTTTTTTGCCATGTTGCTTGAAACCTTGATAAACTCTAGTCCGACTATGTATAACTCATCAGGACTTTCCACATATTTTAACATTTCCCACGGATTAAGCAGAATGGTCTCTTCTCTCCCCCGCTCATTTACATATACCACTCGTTCTGCGTATTGGTTGGCGATCTCTCTCTTCACGTTCCCTTTTGTCGTGTTTTTATTAAACTCGCCAATATCGTCATAATCGTTACTCTTACCATTATCTCGATTATTATTAGTTGTACCGCTGCTAATCACTTTTTCAATAAGAGCATGAAGTTCTGGCGATTCCTCTTTCGTTCCCAATACATAACCTCTATCTATTAGGTTTCGGCTGGTACCAAACTTCCAATGTTCTGCCAAATCCATGCATGCATCGCCGACAAAACACAGCTCATGAGGTGTCTCTGCAAACTGAGCCAAAGCAAATGGATCATCATCAAAATATATATCTTCGCCATTTTTGCTTTCATATAACACTCGTTCCGCGTATTGCTTTACTAGTTGTCTTCTACCAATTTTATCGCTTAACTTATTGACATCCAAATCGCCAGTTTCATCAGATTTCAATAGACTATCTAAATCTTGTGGCTGCTGCCTATCTTCCCATTTCATCTTTGTTAAATCGTCCCACTGATGCCCTAATTGGTTTGGGCTATTGCTATTGGATTCTCCAGATTTCTCCATGGCTGAGTGACCTTGTTTAGTTGATGAGGGCGGGCACATTAAAAATGGCACCGCAAGGGGTGCTACAACCAAATATATTACGGATTTCGCTCCATAAAACATTTGTTACCTTACGGTGCCAATTATATGTTCCATGAAGCTCCGTGATATAAAAATCGCGAATCCTTATAATATATTTAATTGTAGCAATTTTATTGTATCACGTTTACGATTTTTTGAGAAGACTAATTTGTGATGATGGGCTATTTTTTGACGATTTTTTTGGTGACATCAAACTTCTCCATGTAGAGGCCTAGCATGAGGCGAGTTTGTGCATAATAAGCCGCGAGCGACTGATACAAAATAGAAGTAATAGGCATGAGAATCCACTGCAGGAGCATGAAAACACTCCGGCTTTTGTGGTATTTGGCGGGGCGCTTCGGTAGGATGCGGAAAGAAATTAGGACAGTGATAATTAAGCCAATCATAGCAAAAGTCTCTACCCAGCTGACGATGTTGGGGAGATTGTAGGCAACCATAGTGTGGGAGGAATAGTTCATGATCATTGGCACCCAGCCACCAAAAGTAATCAGTGGCGCCATGATAGCCAGCGTGACGTGGCCGTCTAGTAAGCGCCAGAATTTAGGAAAAAGCTGCCAAAACGGCATCACGCGCTTACTTTTGGGAACGAAAAGCTTGGAGCCAACATAGGCTACGTCACTAGCACCGTAATACCAACGGCGTACCTGGATAAATTGGGCTTTGACTGTCTTCCAGAAAGTCTCGTCAATGACGGCGTCTTGATAAATGGGGATACGAATGGGTAAAACGGAGTAATCGCCGTCGAAAAAGAAGAGGCTGCGCCAGTACTGGTGGCCGTCTTCGACAATAGTGCGCTTGCTCCAAAAATCCATAGCCTTGAGAGCCTGAAGTGGCTGTGAATGGCTGGCAAAATTACGCAGTAAATGTGGGCGCATAGTAGTAATAATATTGAAGAAAGAATTGGAAACCGCAATAACACGAGTGGGGGCAGGAGCATCCCAGATATTGTTCATAAAAAGAGAGACCGGCTGATAACTGAGACGCTGGCGATTAGGGTGTGTAATAAATTCGTAAGCCACGGAATCTAGGTATTTCTCGGCCATGCGATTATCACTATCTAGAGAGGTGACGATGATGTTCTCGATAGGGAGGTGCTTCTTATCTACGTAATCGGCGACGGCGTGCCCAGCGTAAGTGAGATTAGGGCCTTTGCCGATGACCTCACCATGGAGATTGGCGGGGTGCTTGACGAGAAGGAAATCTTTGAAAACACCTTTGTATTTTTGTTTGAGAGCGAGAGCGGTTTGCTCCATCGCTTCCCCGCCCCGCTCTTCGTAAGCTAAGGCAAAAATAATGTGGTCGTTTGGGAAAGTGGTATCTTGTACGGCCTTGATGGACGGAGAGAGAACGTCTTCGCCTTCATCGTAGGCGGTCATAATGACAACGTGATGAATTTTGGTGGGATCGGGATATTCTTTATGCATGGCTGCCATCATTTTGAGATTAGCAAGGTGCTCCTCAAAATGATAACTTTTGTTATCGTCGTCGCGCAGGCGCTCGTAGGCCTCATGTGGGTTAGCGAGGTCTTCTACACGCTTGCGCCAATTAATGCGCTCTGCCCTTTTGATGACGTTGTAGCCCTGTACTGTGCGATAGGCGACGCCGATGGCTTTAACTAATGTGGCGGTGATAAGGATGAATAAATAAATTGCCCCGAGGATAGGATCTAGCCACGATAGTATGAACAATAAAATTATAGCGCCGTAAGAAATCAAACCTGGAAGAATCTCAAGGAAACGATAAAGTTTGGTGCGTTTCCCTTGTGGAATTTCGAGATTTTTGCGCATTAGCCTTCTCCAAGTAGGCGAACTAATACGCAGAAGGTGCCAAGTATGAGTGCGGTGGTGATGATAAGGAAAAATTTCGCCATGCCACTACCGCGCTTATGATAAATGCGGAGAGTGAGAAAAGTATGGATGACGCCAAAGGTTAAAGCGAGGAGTGGAAAGGCAATCATATCTACCCAAGAACCATCACGATAGCCCCCGATGTCGCCATAGCCGATTTTAACTACGGCACTGTTAGGATTGAGATGGATGATTGAAAAAATCAATAGGCCGATTGAAAGAAGGATGTTGAGAATCATCGAGGCAAGAATGCCACGCTCGGAATGATAAATCTCAGCTATATCTTCTTTGAAAATATTCATGGTTATTTACTTGTGAGCTTTGATACTACGGCGTTGACGTGCTGGATGAAGACGATATCACCGATAATGCCGATGATGCCGGTCAAAATCATGAGCCAGCCCACGAGAACGACCACTGCGCCTGCATTAAAGGTGATGAAAATGCCCAAAACCAACATAATTAGAGCGAGAAGAATAATGCCCTTCCAGGCGGAGACGCCGGCGGTAGCAAGCTTGGTGGCGGTATTAACGCGGACTAGGGATTCGTAAATAATAATGATGCCTATAATAATGCGGAAAATATGCGCGATATCCTCACCAATCACGAGAGAGGCAATACCAATTAAAACTGAAACCACACCGGAGAGGAGGCCGTTATTAAAGAAATCGTTTTGACCTTTTACCATGAAATAATTGATAATCTGAAAGCCACCTTTAACGATGAAAAATGCGCCGACGATATAGGCGAGAACCTGGATAATAGAATCTTGTAAAACGATAAAAAGTATGCCAAGAATCATCAATGCAAGCGACTCGATAACGGCAGCCCAGGCGGATTTTTTGATGTCGTCACTGACCTGTTCGGCAGGGCGCTTGATAATTTCTACTTTGGACATATATTATCTCCTTAATTATTTATATTATATCACAATATTGTGTTATAATGGAACAAGTGCTGGTGTCTTTACGGCTCGGCATGGGTGCCGATGTAGCTCAGTTGGTAGAGCAGCTCATTCGTAACGAGCAGGTCACAGGTTCGATCCCTGCCATCGGCTCCATTTTTTATTGTTTACGATGCTTTACGGGGTTTGCGTTTTTTCTTGGATTTATCTGGGGCGGCTGCGGGGGCGGGGCGGCTGGCGAAATTGAGGGCGTGGAGGAGCTTTTGGCGGGCGTGCGGGGTGATGATGCGGTCAAGCCAACTGGATTTGGGAGTCTGATTTTTAGAGGTGAGAATCTCTACGATGTCGCCTTGTTCTAATTTTTTGTTCAGGTTACTCATCTTACCGTTGATTTTAACACCGATGACGTGATCGCCAATCTCGGAATGTAGACGATAGGCAAAATCAAGAGGGAGTGCACCTTTAGGGAGGTCAATAATATCGCCTTTAGGCGTGTAAACGAAAATTTTGTCGGCGAAAAGGTTGATTTTGAGTTTTTTGAGATCAACCTTTTTACCTTCGCGTAGTTTAGCAGCGGTCATTTGAAGCTCAGTAATCCAGAGCAGATTAGTAGGAAGATGCTCTATCTTTCCCTTTTTATAGTTTTCAGTGAGCTTTTGTTCGTTATAGTAGAAGCTAGCGGCAAGCCCACGCTCGGCGTATTCGTGCATTTCTTTGGTGCGGATTTGGAACTCAACAATGCGTTTGTCTTTAGTGATGACGGTGGTATGGAGAGATTGATAGCCGTTTTGCTTGGGCATGGCGATATAATCTTTAATACGGCCGTTCATGGGGGTATAGAGAGAATGAATAACGCCAAGCGTAAGATAACAGGTAGTGATGTCATCGACAATAATGCGCAGAGCGGTAAGGTCATAGATTTCGCCCATATTTTGATTATGCTTGGCGAGTTTTTTGTGAAGTGAATAAACTGACTTCACGCGACCAGATAAGGAATATTTGATTTTTTCTTTTTTGAGAGTAGAAGCAACTTCTTGTTCGATTTTTTGGAGAGATTTGGCGGCGGATTTATTGTATTTTTCGATTAAATCTTGGAGCTCGGTGAAGCGTTTAGGATCAACGTATTTGAAGGAAAGGTCGGCCATCTCGACACGAAGCAAGCCCATATTGAGCCGGTCGGCCAGAGGAGCAAAAACTTCGAGAGTTTCTTTGGCGATTTTTTTCTGCTTTTCTGGTGGGAGAGCGCTGAGAGTGCGAAGATTGTGTAGACGGTCGGCAAGCTTGATAATAAGGACGCGAATATCGTCGCCGAGCGCAATCATGAGTCGGAGAAAGTTGTCTCTGGTGGCTGGAAGATAAGTGTCAATGTCGCGCATGCCATCGCGAGCGGTAGATAATTTGGTAACGCCATCAACGAGGAAGGCCACAGTCTCGCCAAATTCTTTACGTATGTCATCTAGAGTAAGGTCGGTATCTTCGACGGTGTCGTGCAAAATGCCGGCGATAATGGTGTCTTCGTCCATACCCCATTCTTCAAGGATTTTTTTGACGGCAAGCGGATGGACGATGTAAGGTTCGCCGGTTTTCCTGAATTGACCATCATGGGCTTTTTTGGCTAATTCAACGGCTTTTTTAACTCTGTCGGAATCTTTTGCCTTCATATATATTATTATAACACTTTAGATGGGGCTGACGCTTGAATGGCGGATATTACTTACTGTGCGTCGTCATCGCCGAGTAGGCGTTTGATCAAAGATTTTAGCTCTGATTCATTTTTACATTTAAAGGTGAGGCTACGACCAGAAATGCGCGCGAGAATGTCGTATTTGGCGGTGAGAGCATCTTCTTCTTTGCGATAAGTATCGCGTTTGATGAGGGCCGTGGAAGATTTCTTCTTGGTCTCGGCAAAATAGCGCTCGGTCTTACGGGCAGTCCAGCCCTCTGAGATGATTTTAGGTAATACTTTTTTAATGGTGGCTTCGTCGCAGGAGACAAGTGGACGCATGACGCCTTCGGAAAGTTTTTCCTTGACCATGATTTTTTTGACATCGTCGGGGAGATTGAGGAGGCGCATGGTGTTTTGGACGGAAGCTTCGCTCTTCCCTACTTTGGCGCCGATTTCTTGAGCGGAAAGATTGAACTGAGTCTTAAGCTTGGCGTAAGCGGTGGCGAGCTCGATGGCGTTTAAATCTTCACGTTGAGCGTTTTCGATAATGGAAAGCTCAAGGCGGTTTTGAGAATCAAGAGTACGAATGATGGCTGGAATTTTATCAAGACCAGCAATCTTAGAGGCGCGCCAACGACGTTCGCCGGCGACGATTTTGTATTTGCCGTCTTCTCTTGTGACGACAATGGGTTGAAGCACGCCATGTTCTTTGATAGAGGCAGCGAGAGCTTCAATAGCTTCTGGACTGAACTCGCGACGAGGCTGATCTTCATCGCGAATAATATCGGAGACATTGAGCTCTTTGAGCTCGCTTTCTTTTTTGTCCTCTATGGCGGTAGGATCAAACTCTTCGTCGATAAGTTCAGTGGGGATAAGGCTTTCAAATCCTCTACCTAGACCTTTTGTCATTTTTCCATGTCCTTTCTTCTACTTCTTTTGTAAATTCTTTATAGGCTTTAGCGCCTTTACTAAATTTATCGTAAGCGCCAACCGGTACTCCGTGGCTGGGCGCCTCAGCGACGCGTACATTACGCGGGATGGTAGTATTAAAGGCGAGCTGCTTGAAGTATTTTTTGATTTCAGCGAAAACTTGAGGAGAAAGGCTGGTGCGCTTGTCATACATGGTGGCAAGTACGCCGAGAAGCTTGAGGTTGGGATTAGCTTGCTTCATGACGAGCTTCATAGATTCTAGAAGTTGCGCGACGCCTTCTAGGGCGTAGAATTCAGTCTGGACTGGTAAGAGGAGATAATTTGAGGCAATCATACCATTGACGGTAAGAAGCGAGAGTGACGGCGGTGAGTCAATAATAATATAATCGTAATTTGGCTCTACAGAGCGGATAGCATCACGAAGACGAGTGAATTTTTTTTGCATATTGGTAATTTCGACTTCTGCGTTAGCAAGTTCGGGAGTGGCGGGAGCGAGATCGAAATGCTTGTACTTGGTGGGGCGAATGGCTTGTTGCATTTCGGCAGCGCCTAAAAGAACATCGGTCATAGTAAGACCAAGCTTTTGACGATTAGCCTTGTCGACACCAAGACCAGAGGTGGCGTTGCCTTGAGGATCGAAATCGATAAGGAGAGTTTTGAATTTGTCTTTGGAGAGGTAATACGATAGATTGACGGCTGTCGTGGTCTTCCCTACGCCGCCTTTTTGGTTCGTAACACAAATTACCTTCGCCATAATACTTACGATTATACCATAAAATACTGATAAATAAAATAAAAATAGCCTAAAGGTGGCAGAATTTGCAAAAGCGTGCCTTATGGACACGCTTCGCAAATTTTAACCGCCTTCGGTTTGGATTATTTAGGAAATTTTGGTGATTTCGATTTCGGTGTATTTCTGGCGGTGACCAGTTTCTTTGTGTACGCGCTTTTTGGCTTTGTAGCGAATAACGCGAACTTTATCACCTTTAACTTCGGGCGTTTTGACTTTAGCTGAAACTTTTACGCCCTTTACTGTAGGTGTGCCAACGGTGGTTTGATCGCCGTCGATTACGAGTAAAGCGTCAGTTTCGAGCTCTTTAGTGCCTGCCGGGAGGAGGTCCACCCGTAGGGACTCTTTTTCGGCAACGAGATATTGCTTCCCGCCGACGAGAATGACTGCTTTTTTCATATAGTTCCTTTATAGTTACTCGTTCTATTTTACCATATTATCTGGTTTTTGGGAAGAGTCTTCTTTAGGGGCGTCTTTGCCGGAGACGTTGCCTTCAACGGTTTTAAGGGTTTTACGGGTGCGATAGAAGTAATAACCGCCGCCACAGATGCCAGCAATAATCACAATAGCGAGGACAATCTCGAGTGGGCCGGTGTTGGGCAGCTCTTGGCAGCCTTCCATTTCGGGGTTGGTGGCACAAGTTTTAACAACAACATTGCAATTATCACCAGTAACGGTTAGCGTAAGTCCGGCGTGCTTATTGCCGTCATTGGTACTAACTGTGACATTGTTAGTGATTTCATCACCACAATTAACGCCATCTTCTACAAGAACTTGATAAGTGACTTCGGCCCAGCCGCTACCACCAGCATAATCACCAATGCTCATACCATTTTCATTGATGATGTCGTCATTGACTTCTTTGCCATCTGGAAAATTGTTGTTGTATAATTTAGCACTACCTGCGACATACTGGAGGCCTGTTGGTAAAGTATCCCTTACTACTACATTAGTTTGATCCATAGTGCCAGTGTTATCATAGCGAACTTTGAAGGTGACAATATCGCCAGCTTTGACGGTGGTAGAGTCGCCAACTACTGATTTGGAAATATCAAAACCAGGGGCATCGGCAAAAATTTGGTAGGTGATGTACCCAGCGTATTCGTTGCAACCTGGGAGAATGCCGGAGAAATTGTTATAACCAAGTAAAGCACCGTCGCCGAAAAGATAATCTGGGCCAATAGACTGACCATTCAGAGCGCCTCCGTTATGAATAGTTGCCGTGCCAGGAACATAACGCAAATAAAGATCTTGATTAGGGTTCATATAGGCGCCGTCCCAAACTGCAAGTGGGTTAGTATCATTGGCAAAAATAGTAGCTGTAACTGTCGCTCTTTCGCCAGCTTTAACGGTAGCTGGGAAACTAGACTTAACGGCTGCGCCGTCAGCAATGCCGATGGCGGTCTTGCCAATATCGTGAGCATCGGCGTTGTTGTGATAGTAGATATAGACCTCGTAAGTTTTCCCTGCTTCGAGGGTGACTTCGTCTTGATAATATTGCTGATTAACTTCGCGAATTTGGACGAAATTGCGTTCGTCACCTACGCCAGGATTATCAGTGATAGAATTAAAGGTAGCATAGGGAGCAGGATCGTCCCAAGTAAAAGTGGTACGATCTGGGCCCCAAGGGGTATCTACTAAAGCAGAGGCCGAAGCAAAGTTAATAAGCGCTCCGGCTAGCATGCTAATTGCTAGAGTGGCTAAAATTGATTTTGGTAAATGTTGTTTCATTTAGAAATCTCCTTCTGCGACACGTGCTTCTTCTTTGGCGTCGCTATTATTATCTCCACCCGGTGTTGATTCTGCTTGAGCTTCTGCCTGAGCAGCGTTGCCTTGCCCATCTCTTTGTTGGCCTTGTTTTATCTCAGAGGCAGGATGGTAGGCGTTTTCGCCGGCCATTTCAGCGTTACCATTTTCGTTAGCAGCTTGGTTTTCACCACCCGGCAAACGAGTTTCGCCTTCAGTGGTAGCGCCCGGGGCCACTATGCCACTATCGGCAAAGCCAGTTTCTTCATTTATGCCATTGTTTTCGCTGCCGGAGCCTGGAGTTGCTTGATTGTCATCAACGTAGCCTTGGTTGCCTTGATTTACTTGCTCGCTTTCTTCTCTAGTGACTTCAGAATCGGGATCTACCTGGTCAGACGGCAACCTGTTGTCGCCGCTATTTGGGTCGCCGGATTTACCCCATTCAGGTTCAGGTTCTGGTTCTGGTTCGGGTTCAGGGCGTGGGCGAGGCTGAGGACGGGGTTCAGGCTGAGGTTGTGGGCGAGGTTGAGGTTCGGGCTCAGGTTCCGGTTCAGGCTGCGGCTCGGGCTGCGGTTGTGGTTCTGGTTCAGGCTGCGGCTCGGGCGTATCGTCTGGCGGCGTGACCGGGGTAGGAGTGTCGCTCGGTGGAGTTGTGTCGTCGGGAGGAGTAACCGGAGTTGGCGTGTCACTCGGTGGGGTAACTGGCGTAGTCGTATCACTTGGCGGCGTGACCGATGGCGTCGGCGTAGAGGTAGAAGGAGCAGGGGTTGGAGCGGTGTTTTGAGTCGGCAGGAACTCCCCGCGGGCAGTTTTTTGGATACAGTTAAGACGGTCTGACACGTAATCTAGCCTGTAATTATTTGGCAGATTCCATAGTCTACGAACGACATTGGTATCGTAAATCGAGTTGCCATCTTTATCGGTAAATACAATACCTATACCATTAGTAGGACGCTGGATGCGGCCCATGCGTTGCAAGATATTGCCATTGACCAATTTGGCCCAGGTCGAATATTGGTATTGATTCCCTGGCTCGGCGTAATTGATAAACCTAATTGTGCCGCCGTCAATTTTCTCGTAGAACATATCAAAGGTATCATTGACAAAGGCATCGTATGCTTCCCCATCGCGACTAATAATATCGGCGGCAAGGTTGATTTCGTCTTGGGTATCAATTAGTTCTGGCGCTCCGTCGCCATCAATATCCATTTCGAAGCCGCCACTGAGCATAACACGGGTAGAAACGATTGCTTCTGGAGAACGGCCAACAGTTTCTAGGTAAGTTTGGATAACTTCGCCTTCGGTGATTTCGTTGTTGTTGACTTTTTCCATGAAGAGGGCGTCGATTTCGGTGGAAGTGCGACCGTTGGCTTCCTCTCCTACCATCATGCGGACTACGGAAGCGCCGCTATTGTTGGCACCGTCGAGTCGCTTCATTTCGGAGAAGAAAGTGTCGTCCGTTTCACTGTAGCCGCCTTGACGAACTGCGTGCCTGACTTGAACCGCCTCACCGCTTGCGGTAGTAAGACTGGTGACGTCGTTAGTTTCTTCATACCCCATAGGAGTACCTGGATCTTTTTCGGCAATAAATCCATTTGTGGCTTCGAAGTCAGCAGCCTGAGTGACCGCTGTAGGCGTAGGTAAATCGTAAACTTCTTCACCTCTCATAATTTGATATGCGTAGTTCATCTTGACGGCGTCTGGATTGTTGGCAACGATAGTGGCGACGTCTGGATGACCATCGCCGATAGTAGCGTAGACGTCAATATGGCCGTCTGCACCCTCGCGTACTATTTCGCCGTAGCCACCTAAGTATTGTTCACCATTAAAGAGGCTGGACTCCGGAGAACCTGCCGGAATAACGATGGTGCCATCTGGCTGAATGTCTACCGTGATGCCAGAGTTCGTGATACCATCACCTGGAGTAAGGAGCATTTTCATACCGGTCAAATCAGTGTTGGAGCCGGGGCGAGGAGCCACTTGCATAACAATATCGCCGTTGTCGCCCATGTGCGCACCACCGACAATAACTTGAGGGTTGCCATTATTATCGGTAATCCAACTTCTACTAGTAATTTCTGTAAGGTTATTAGTGTCTTTGTTATCAAGATTGAAATATTCTTTGAGTGCGACCGGTTTAGTGGCGTCTTCGACTGGGATTTCAGTTTCAAACTCTTTGATTTCGAACCCGGCATCTTCGAACATTTTCTTGGACTCTTCAGTTAGGGAGCCGTCTGGATTGTATTCTATGCCGCTAGCGTCGCCTTGGCCGATGATTTCTTCGCCGTTAATTTTGACGTTATAGCCGCCGTTGTCGTCGAGTGATAATTCGGCTACGTTGCTAGAGTCAGAGATTTCTTCCCCAGCAGTAGCGCCTGCCGCCACTCCTGCTGCGGTGGCGTCTCCGGCCTGCCAGTGGGCGCGAATTTGCGATGATATAGCGCCAGCCGCACCACCAATCGTGGCGCCGATGATGCCGTCTACCAGGGCTTGCCTTGCCATAAACTTATACCGTGCCCGGTTCGCTTCTTTGTTGTCTTTTTCAAATTGTTGGATGTCGCTTGCGATGCGAGCATCAATTTCTTCTTCTGATACGTCTGCTCTGAGCAAATTATCCCTGGCATTACTTAATAACACAGCGAGTAGCAAACGTTCGCGAGCGATATCGCCGTGTTTGCCATCAAATGCGATTAAGTCTATGCCGAGATCGGCGGAAGCTCGGTTGCGAGCTATGGCATCAGCGTATGCCTCTACGAGCTTGTCTTTAAGCTCTGCCAAATCGGCATCTGCCTCTGGTTCGGAGAGCTGATGGTTGAGCTCATTGAGGTTATCCATGATTTCGGCGGAACTTTTGCGTTTGCGAGCCGCTTCAATGGCTTTTAGGTATTTGTCTTCGCCAGTAGCTTTGCGTTTGGCACTGTTAGCGGCGCTGTTAATTTTGGCGAGAAGACCGCGGAAGGATTTTTGCTCGGCGGCGTTGAGGCCTTCGGGTTTGCCGGATTCCGATTCTGTCGATTCTGATTCGGATTCGGATTCGGATTCTTCTTGCGGCTGCTCTTCGCCTTCGGCGCTGGATTCTGACGCCTGAGATTCTTCACTTTCTGGTGAAGCTTCTTCCGGTTCTGCTGGAGCTTCGGCATCAGAGCCGTCGGTGGCGTGTTTGATTTCGCTTTCGGAAATTTTAATGCTAGCTTGGCGCGCGCCACGAGCGGCACCAAAGATGCCGCCGAGGGCAGCACCGACGCCAATTGACCCACCCAAAGCAGCGCGAGCGCCGACGCGACTTTGGTAGCCCAATACGGTGTAAGCGATGGCACCAACAGCGCCACCTTTAGCGACTGCCTCTAAGATGGAATTGACTTTTTGTTTAGTATAAACTCCTTCTTTCATGGATGCACGATAAAGCGAAAGATTTTCGTCAAGGTAGGCGTTCAAATCTTGCTTGCTAATATCTTCTTCGGCGAGCTGTTTGATGCCGGCCTTGGCGTCTTTGATGCCGTCCAGTACGGTGATATGCTGTTTGGTGTGGTCGCCTATCAAATAGCGCATCACTGGCGAATTAAGAATACCGCCTTGTGCACCCTGCGCAAACATCCCCTCAGCTTGCCAAGCATCAATTTGACTGTCGAATTTTTCTTCGGCAGCTTTACGCTCTTCGTCGGTCTTAGCGGATTTTAAGTCGGCCAGTAAATCTGTGAGAGCACCTTTGATTTTGGCTTTTTCTTCGTCTTTGACGGCGATTTTTTCGATGCTTTCGCCTTTGTTTAATGCAACGCTATCTTCGGAGCTGATGGAACTACCCTCTTCGGGAAAGCCGGCATCTTCGAGCGCCAATCTTGCACGTGCGCGGTTATCTTCGGCGCCATCACCGGCAGCGATACGGCTTTGGAAGTTTTCTAAATCTAGGCTGGCGGCGGCAGAAGAAAGCTTGCCAGTTTTGGCGACTGCGCCAGAAGCTTTAGTACGATAATAGGCGGCCAGGAGAGGCTTGACGACGAGGCTGACAACGGGAGTTTTAGCAAGCGAATTAAAAAATCCCTTCTGTTTCATTTTTTGTTCAGCGGCTTCATTGATGGCATTGCTGCGGTCAGTCTGATCCATTTCGTTAAGAACGAGAGAAAGAGAGCCTAAATGCTTTTTAATGGTGTCTTTTCTTTCATTATCGAGCGTGTACTCTGCGCTAGCGGAGTCTTCAGGACTCCGATTATCTTTTGGTGTGGGTGCTGCATCCATGATTAATTTTACTCCTCTGTCCCCTTAGGGGTGTTTTCTCCAAGATAGATTTCGCGGAAGCGAGCCATGGTGGCGCCGGTGATTTCGCTGGCGTCAAGGCCGGCGTCGATTATCATTTGGGCGATAACGTCGGGGGCAATCTGACCGTTTTCGGCGGCCATCTTGCCAAGCTCTTCAAGTTTATCTTCTGGCAGCTCAGATACAAGAGAGCGGTCAATTTGTTCGAGGAGGCTAGCCTTGAGGTCGTTGTAGATGTCTTGATACATGGCTTCTTTTGAAGAATCGATGCCTTTTTCTTGCATAATGCCGCGGATGAAAAGATCAATAGTTTCCTCATTGGTGAGGTTGGCTAACATTTCGTCTTCGGAAAGGTTAGAGGTATCGTCAGCGGTGGGGGCGCCGTGGATTGCCGCTTCGTCTTGTTGAAGTGATGCAAAGGCATCTGTAGTATTGTTGTCCATGTGTGAAGACCTTTCTATTAACTTTATGTATAACCTTTTTCTTTTATAATTGTAATGCTTATATTACCTGATGTCAAGCTTGTAAATTTATTGCGATAATGAAAAAACCGAACATCGTGTTCGGTTTTATGCTTGCGGTGTGAAAGGTATAATAAATGAAGTTGTGGCTATGAGGTGGATAGATTATGCGGCAAGTTTTTTCTCTAGGCCCAAGATACCAAGCTTAATATTACGTTGCTTAATTCTTTCGAGACTTTCTCGTGAAACTCTATTTTTGGAAATATAGTCTGCTTCTTGGGGGTAAGGCATAAAATCGGCATCATCAATATCGTCTTGCCAATCTGCGTTGACTACTTTGTTTGGTAAATTAATAACTTCTGCCATGTTTTTCCTTTTTGTTTTTGTTTTATTGGTTGTTAGAATGTTTATTTTATTTTCTAACTTACTTTGAGTATAGCACACTTAGGCGAAAAAGTCAATACTTTTTATGCTAAAAAATGAGATTTTGTCAACATCGCCTCTGGAAAAAGCTTGAAAAAACATCAAAAAGGTAGCGGCTCACCGGCTGAAGCTGATATGATAATTATAATTTTTCTAATGAGATGGTGATATTTTCGCCGTTGACTTTGGCGATTTCGTCATGAGCGTAGTTAGAGTTTAGCTCAATATTATCAGCGAGAACTTCAGACTTAATCATATCAAGATGCTCTTCGGGTGGGACAATCGAGAGAGAGAGTTTAATTTTATCACCAGGGGCGAGGCCAGCGTGCTTACGAGCAGATTGAATGACACGGATGAGCTCACGGGCTTGACCTTCCCTTCTGAGTTCATCGGTAATGGTCTTATCTAGGGTAAATTCATTGGTGTTTTCGACTATTTTGACGTTGACTTCGTCAGCGATGATTTGTTCATAAAAACTATCGAGCTTATCACCGTCATAGGTGAGCCTAGAGAGAGGCTGGCGAATTTTAATTTGTTCCTCGATGTCGGACTTCTGCATGCGGAGAGCAAGAGCGTCGGTGATGATTTGGCGGGTGCGTGACATTTGCGCTAAAACTTCGGTGTCAATAACGTTCGGTTCTGGCCAATCCAGAAGATGGACGGAATCGGTGGAGCCAGTGATTTTTTGATAAAGCTCTTCGGCAAGGAATGGAGTAAAGGGAGCAAGAAGTTTGCTGAGATAAACTAAGACATAGTAAAGAGTAGCGAAGGCTTGTTTTTTATCTGCGGCATCTTTGTTTTTATTGAAGCGGCGGCGTGAACGACGAACAAACCAATTACTCATATCATCAATGAACGGTAAAACACCATCTAACGCCCGGGGGATGTTGTACTCTGCCATACCCTCGGTGATTTGCTTTTGCAGCTCATAGATACGAGAGACAATCCAGATATCGAGTGGAGAGCTTGAAATGCCTTCATCTCGGGACGGGGTTCTCGCGCCCGTCTTTACGGGGCTCGGCTCCTCGCTGTCTCGGTGGCAACCTCCGAAGCGCCCTCGATTGGAGGCATTTTCAAGCTCTTCCGAATCTATGTTTTCAATTTCCGCATATGTCGTGAAGAAGTCGTAGACATTCCAAACCATAGCCAATTTACGGTTGATGTCGGAGACGTCTTTATCAAGAAGGGCAAAATCTTCGCCAGAAAGAACCGGTGAGCTAAGCAAGAGAAAGCGAAGGCTATCGGCAGAGTATTGATCCATGAGCTCATTAGGATCGGTGTAATTGCCAAGGGATTTGCTCATTTTGCGGCCATCATTCCCCGCTAATGTGCCGGTGGTGATGACATTTTTATAGGCATTTTTGGCGCCGTTTTTGGCCTTTTCGCCAAATGCACCGATGCTGGCGAGGGCAGTGTTTACTGCGTGGACGTAGTAGAACCAAGCGCGAACTTGACCAACATATTCCACAATGAAATCAGCTGGGTAGTTGGATTCGAATTTGGCTTTGTTTTCGAATGGATAGTGGAGTTGAGCAAAAGGCATGGAGCCAGATTCGAACCAACAGTCGAGAACTTTCTCGATGCGGGTGAAATGCTCGAGGTGGGCGCCCGTTTCGCTGGACGGGTCCTGCCGGGCATTTTCCTCCCCCACGTCGCTAACGGCTCCGTGGGGGGCCCCCTCCATGCCCGTCACCCGTCCATGCAAAACATACGCATCAAACTCAACTTCGTCCACCCATGGACGATGATAGTCGTCGAGTTTCTTGCCGGAGTATTTTTCTAACTCTTCGTAAGAGCCAATAACAATAGTAGTGCCCTCTTTGGATTTCCAGACTGGCATGGCGGTAGCCCAGAAACGGTCGCGAGAAAGATTCCAATCTGGTGCTTGTTCAATATTATTGGCAAAGCGGCCGTGCTTGAGATAGGCTGGGAACCAGTTGATGTTCTCGTTTTCCTCTAACATCATTTGTTTCTGGCCGTTAATATCGAAAAACCAAGACGGGAAGGCGCGATACATAATGCGTTCTTTGCTGCGGGGATTAAATGGATATTCATGCTGGATGTATTCAATTTTGTAGATGATGCCCTTCTCTTCGAGGACTTTGGCAATAAATTTGTTGCCGGCCCAGGCTTGAATACCGTGGTCATCGGTATCGCGGACGCCAAGTGCATGAAGAGTGTCGGCCATTTCTGGGAGATAGTAGCCATTTTCGTCTAGACAATCTACAAAATCAACTTCATACTGCTGCGCAAGAGCGTAATCATCTTCACCGTAAGCTGGCGCGATGTGGACAATGCCGGTACCATCGCCGGCGGATACAAAATTACCCGGAAGTACAGAGTAGGTATCTTTGCGCTGGACTGTACCCTGGTCGCCACGAAAGCCAAGATCATACAAACCATCGGCGACGGAGATGATTGGCTCGTAATGTTTGCCGACGAGATGGGAGCCTTTGAAAGCTTTTTCTGGCTTTTGGTCTGGGAAAAGGACTTTAGCGCGCTCAAGGGCGACGATTAGTTTATCGCCGTTTACATCGTAGATACCGTAGTCGAGCTCTGGATTGACGGCGAGGCACATATTGGCGGGGAGAGTCCAGGGGGTAGTAGTCCAAGCTAGGAGGTACATAGGGGAGCCGACATGCGCCAGCTCGCCGCTAGCTAGCTTGAACTTAACATACGCGCTGGGATCGGTGACGGTTTGGTAGGCATCGTTATCCATGGTGACCTCGGCTTTTGATACTGGAGTTGCGAATTTAGTATCGTACATGAGAACTTTGCGACCTTCGTAAATCTTGCCAGCGTCGTAGAGCTGCTTAAAGGCCCACCAGACTGATTCCATAAAATCTTTATTCATGGTGCGGTAACAGTTGTCAAAATCCACCCAGCGACCAATGCGATCGATGGTGCTACGCCAAGTCTCAGAATTTGCAACCATAGATTCGCGCGCCTTAATGATATAATCCTCTAGGCTCCATTTCGTGCCGATGTCGCGGCGGTCTTTAATGCCGAGCTGTTTTTCGACAAAATTTTCAGCTGGTAAACCATGACAGTCCCAACCCCAGCGGCGCTCAACCCTGTAGCCGTTCATAGTCCAATAGCGCGGCACAGCGTCTTTGACGATTGAGCTGAGAAGAGTGCCGTGATGAGGATTGCCAGTGATAAATGGAGGGCCGTCGTAAAAAACATACGATTTATCAATCGGGCGGCTTTCGACCGATTTTTCAAAAGTTTTGTGTTGTTTCCACCAATTAGCGATGGATTTTTCGTATTCTATAGCCTTTCGGCGCTCTCCAGCTCTATATTTCATAAAATAATTATACCATAATTATAGACATACTAAAACCCCGCCATAAAGGCGGGGTGGGGTTGCGAATCGGGCAGGTTATTTTCTACCGAAAGAGACTTTCGCTTTATTGCGCTTTGATACGTAGCGCAGAGCGTAAGCAACCATCGCAATTACTGCTAACGATACAGCGGAGACGCCCGCTACTAAGCCTTTGCCATCAGCGGTAAAGGTACCGGTTTCTGGAGTAGAGGCCGTAGAGGATGAGGAGCTGGAACTGCTATCTGTGTCGCTTGCTAATTCGAAGTTAAATTCGAGAGTGAAGTTTGCGTCCGCCAAAGCGATGCCTTTCTTTACAGTGTCAGTATCTGTGGTGAGCTCTAGGTTAGCCGTGGGTGGCACAATCTCTACTTTTGATAATTCGTATTTAGAGAGATTGAAAATTTTGGATAGGGTGTTCGCGATGATGTCATCCGTATCAATGATGTCGCCGTGATAAATCGAGTCGTTACAGGAATAATAACCATACTCGTTTTTATCACAATTACTGTTAAGATAAATCGGATTATGGGTTTCAACTTCCGTGTCGCCATTGAGGAAGATGGCGTAACTCACCCAACCACCACGAGTATCGACTTGATGGGTGTAGCCTCCCGACAAAATTGAGACCGTATTATCAACACTGCTTTTATCCGGGAACCATACCTCATGTGTGGATGACGAATCCAAAAATTTCAAAACGGATAAATCTATGCCGTATTGAAAATTTGTGCCGTTTAATTCTTTATCTATCTTTTCAGCATAAGCTATGGTCTTGAGGTATAGTGAGTGGTCAGTGCCAATAGTTTCGAGATTAGGGTTGTTGGAGAAATCATAATAAGTATTTGAAATTCCTTTGACGTTAATTTCTTTTAATTTAGTGTTTTGTGAAAAATCCATATCCCAAATTCTAAGGCTAGGATTATACGAAACATCAAATTTTTCTAGATTGGGGAAGAGAGTGATGCCGCGGAAATAAACGATGCCGCGGTTGGAACAATTGAGTGTGGTGACCTTTGTGAAATCTACTTCTTCAATGCTAGTGACGCTAGTAGAAAACTCAGCATTATAATTGTCTATAATACAGTTTTTACCAGCTGCATCAAAATAGCTGGAAGAACCTTCAGCAAAAGTGTTTGCCATAGGCACTGCGAGTCCGGAAATCGCGGAGCAAAGCATAACCCCAGTGGTTAAGAAATGTTTTGGTTTTAACATAAAGTTTCTCCTTTTCGTTTGTATTTTTGTGTATAACCTTTATGCTTCTAATATTACCCCCCCCCCCCCCGATTTGTCAATACCAAAAAGTGCCAAATTTTATGGCACTTTTCCACAAGTTGGATTACTTCTTGTTGTGGACGTCTAGCTGGGTGTACGGGATGGAAATCTTGTGAGATTCAAGGGTGGAGACAGCGATGCCGAGAGCATTGCGCCGAGCTTGAAGGCGGTTGGCCGGATCGCAAACGATGACAAGCTGATAGTTGAGCGAAGATTCGGCGATTTCGGTAAGGCCTTGGTAGTCGCAAGAATTGATGAGGTCATTTTTTGCAACATTCTTGGCGATTTCTCGCATAACTTCCTCAGCCTTAGCAAATTGAAGTTCATACGGAAGCGGTATTGGGAGATAGATATAGCCTGGGTCGATTTCGACTTTATCAATGTTGCGATTGGCGATGGAGACGATGTCCATAGTGTTGATGTCCTGGATTTTGGTAGTGAGTAGGCTGATGGACGTAACTGGGCCGACATTATTATCGAATCTGATAACATCACCAATTTCATAATAATCATCCGAAATAATAACAAACCCGCGAATGATGTCTTTAAGTGAATCTTGAAGAGCAAAACCAACTACTATACCAACGATGCCGACGCCGGCGAGCATGGAAGTAACATTGACGCCGTAAATTTGGAGCACCATGAGAACGGTGATAATACTGAGTGCCCCAGCGACTACACTCTTGAACATACGGATAAGAGTCTTGTTCTTTTTGTTGCTGATGATTTTGGAAGATTTCTTCTCTTTCCTGCTTAATACGCGAGTAATAACGCGGTAAATAAACAAGCTAAATAAAATTACTACAACTGACCAGAAGCCGCGTTGCACCCAAGTATTTTCAACAATATTTTTCAAAATATCCATAGGCTTATTATATCATATAGTATAAAACTTCGTTAATGAGAGGCAAATTGCGACCACGCCAACTTTCGCGAATTTCACCTTTTTCGCCGAGGGCAAGAATAGTGGGATATTCGACGACGTCGTAAGCTTCACAAAAATTAGTATTTTGATCGGGATCCATAGTTTCTATTTCCCTGCCGGTCTGGCGACGAAAATTTTCAAGCCACTCGGAAACTGAGCGACTATAATCTTGATTGTCTCGATAAATACATACCACTCTCATAATTAATTGCCTATTTTCTTCATTTCTTTTTTAGCCTTTTGTTCCTTAAGAATATTCTCGAAATCTTCGAGAGTCTTGAACTCGCGAAAAACGGAGGCAAAGCGGACATAGGCAACTTCGTTGACATTTGCGAGGACATCGAGAACGGCCTCACCGATTTGCTTAGAAGTGATTTGGTCGGAACCGTAGCCATAAAGGATGTCAGTAGCACGATTAACTACATCTTCGATTTCTAACTCGGAGTTAAAAAACTTGCCGACGCTGCGTTTGACGGCGAGGAGAAGCTTGTCGCGATCGTAGATTTCTTTGTTGCCGCTACGCTTAGTAACTGTGAGTTGCGGCATTTCGATACGTTCGTATGTGGTGAAACGATGACCATCGGAAGAAACGCGACGTCGCCGAATCATGGTACCATCTACCGTCTCGCGGCTTTCTAGAACTTTGCTATCTCCTATACGAAATTTTCGTTCCATTCCGCAACTCCTTTGATGTTATTTTTTCTTTTTGCCTTTTAGGCGCTCTCTGAGGGAAGGCGGTACATCCATATCCTCGTCGCTGGCGACGGGCTCTGGTTCTGGTTCATTTTTGATGGAATCCCACATATTGGATTTGTTTTCCAGAGCAAAATCTTTAGCCTCGGTAGTGGGCTTTTCGTCAGCAAATTTAGACTCTGGCTCTGGGGCTGGCTCTTCATTGTAATAATCGGAATCAAAACCAGTGGCAACAACAGTAACGATGATTTCATCTTCTAGCTCTGGGCGGATAGAAGCACCGAAGATAATATTAGCATCTGGAGAAACTGCACCAGTGATGACTTCGGCAGCTTCTTGAATTTCTGACATAGACATATCATAACCGCCCGCTACGGAGAACAATACCCCGCGAGCGCCTTCGATTTTAACCTCAATGAGTGGTGATTCGACAGCTTGTTGGGCAGCGATAACAGCACGATTTTCGCCAGAAGCGCGACCGATACCCATAAGGGCCGAACCGGCATTTTTCATGATGGCTTTGACATCGGCGAAGTCTAGGTTGATGAGAGAATGCTCAGTAATGAGCTCGGAGATACCTTGAACGCCTTGGCGAAGGACGTCGTCGGCGATTTTGAAGGTTTCTAAGAGTGGGGTGCGAGGGTCGATGGTCTGCAAAAGACGGTCATTTGGGATAGTAATAAGGGCATCAACTTGGCGAGCAAGCTTGTCAATAGCGAGGTCTGCATTAGCGCGACGACGAGCGCCTTCAAAGGTAAATGGCTTAGTGGCCACACCGACGGTGAGAATATCTTTTTTACGAGCTTCTTCGGCTACAATAGGTCCAGCGCCAGAGCCAGTGCCGCCACCAGCACCAAGCGTAATGAATACCATATCGGCACCATCTAGAGCTTTTTCGATAGCTTCCCTGCCCTCTTCAGCGGCTTCGCGACCTTTTTCTGGATCGCCACCGGCACCAAGGCCTTTGCCGATATGGACTTTAACGTCGGCGGGCGAGTGATGTAGGGCTTGAGCGTCGGTATTGATAGCTACAAATTCAACGCCAGAAAGCCCGACTTCTTTCATTCTCTCTACGGCAGATCCGCCGGCACCACCAACTCCCACAACTTTAATACTAGCTTTGCTTTCCACCTCTGTCGGTTTAATTTCTGGCATAATAATTCCTCGCTTTAATATAGTATCAGTATATACCTAATCTGTGGGAAAATCAAGAGGCTATCTGGAATATTATGATTCGGCTGGGTGGTAGACTGCGCCAATAAACCAAGCTTCGCCAGATGATTTGTCGCGAATGAGGAAGAGGAATGGCTGATCGAAAGTAAGGTTGATTTCTTCGACCGGAACATCCCATTTGTACTCGAAATATTTTGGATGAGCAGCACCAAGACCGCCGACAATACCAGTAGTGGCAGCAGCTTTAATTCCATCGTTGGAGAAATCTATGTCGGCTTTATGGACGACATCCTGAATATAGGATTCCGGTAAATTAGTCAAATTGGAGAGATCTGCAACGTTAAAATCAAATATATCGTTGACGCCGAGTATTTGAAGATCTTCACGGATGCCAAGATCGTAATTAAAATTAAAGAATGGTATATGGGCGGAAATTTTGGTGACTGTTCTATCTGTATAATTAGACATTACAGATGAATCTTTGAGGCCACCGATGAGGTTGGCAGCTTTTTCGACGGTGAGTGCATCAATATAGGTGTTTAAATCTTGATTTTTAGGCATGATACCAACATACTGAAGTACTGAGCCGTCGTATTCTTGAAGATCTTTAGCGAAGACTTTTTCGTTGTCGGTGTCAAGGAAATAAAAGTCAGTAGAGGTAGCGATTTGGCCATAATTAGAATTGAGCCGTTCCATATATAGGTCGATGTCGAACTCGGTGTCGTATTGATCTATATTCTCGGTGTCTTTTTGAACTTCGGCTAGCCATTCGTCGTAGGCGGCTTGGACGGTGGAGCGGATATATTCTTCGCCAAGCTCGTTGACAATATCGTAGCGATTGACGCTGGCGCCGATTCGCGCGGAGTCGACCTCTTGATTATTGAAGTTGATTTTGTCGAATTCGGTATGGGAAATGCCTAAGATTTCTACGGAATCGCTGTAATTTTCATTGTAGTAATTTACGCTATAATTTTTGCATGGCATATCTTTTGTGGGGTTGTAGAAACATTGGAGTTGATTGTTCCAGTTCATATCAATCGCGAGCGCATTGGCAAGGATAAAGTCGCCGTCTAATGCGGTTTCGTCGAATATGTTATTAACTATGCCTAGAGTCTTATCGCTCACCCATTGATTGAATGGCTCAACACTTTGGAATGATTCATTAACGACTTCGGCATCGAATTTTTGTTTGAGCGTTTGAGTGTAAGAATCTAGAATATACTCTTTGACGCTATCGCGGATAAACATAGCGTTGGCTATGGAGCGATGCGAGCTGTTGGCATAAGATTTGGGCTGATAGTCACCGATGAGATTGGTGATTTGAGTTTTGGACTCGCCGGCAGTGGCTTCGGAAAGCATAGCGAGAGCGTACTTAATGGAAAGTGGGCTGTATATAATATTGTCTTTAGCGGTGGCGTCTTCAGTCGCTAAGCGAAGGAAGGTGAAATCGAAATCGCTTAATTGGCCGAGGTCATAACTAGCTGGCTCTTGAGCGTCAGGAGATTGTTCGTCTTGTGATGGCTCAGAATTGCCCGAGAACATAAACCAAGCGAGACAGCCTGCGCCAGCTATGAGCACGATGAGAATAATTAGAAGAGCAATGAGGAGTTTTTTGGATTTCTTGGCAGGGGCTGGCGATTCTGGCGTAGGTGATGGCTCCGTTGAATCCAGAGCGGGCGTAGGTGATTCTGGGGAGGGAGTCGGTATGGTAGATTCTGGCTTTGAGGTGGGCTCAGGAGTGGGTTCTGGAGATGGCGCAGGCTCTGGGGCGAATGCCTGCTCCAATTGTGAATTAGATTCTGTGTGCTCTTTGGATGGTTCCATAGTGTGGTTCCCTTTAATAAATTATAATTATTTAAAATTTGGAAAAAATCTTTTTAATGAGGCCAACAGGGCCCGAGCCAGATTTGGGTGTTTTGGCAGATTTGGAGGATTTTTTGCTGGTGGGAGCAGTATATTGAGCAGATTCTGCGGCGAGCATGGCTAGACCAGCTGCGGCGGCAAATTCGGGCTTTTCGATGGCGTCGGAAACTCCTCCGAGGCCTTTGGGTGTGCCAATTTTGACGGCTGCTTCGAGGGATTTTTTGGCGAATAAATCTATGTCGCGCATTTTAGCCCCACCACCGACTAAAACGATGCCCTCGGGGAGACGCTGATCGTACTTGGCGGATTTGAGTTTTTTACGAATTTCGCCAAAAATTTCATCGAGGCGAGCTTTGACAACTTCTTCTACTTCTTTGCGGTCAAAGACTCTTTCGTCTTTACCTTCCCTGCCGATTTTGATGACTGGGCTTTTGTCGGTATCGAAATTACCGGTAACGAAACGAGTTTTGATTTCTTCAGCAAGACCAGGATCGATAGCGAGAACGATGGCGAGATCGTTCGTGATATTGTTTGAGCCGGCTGGCACAACGCCCACATATTGCAAATCACCTTCTTCGTAGACTGCAACTGAAGTGGTGGCGGCACCAAAATCTACAACGGCAACGCCGTTTTCTTTTTGACGCTCGGTAAGGACGGCCTTGGCAGCAGCTACAACGCTAGGAATGAGCCTTTCGGCGTGGACATCAGCGGCAGAGGTGGCTTTTTTGAGATTTTCACAATTTGGAGTGAGTGCCGAGATAACATTGGCGCGCATCTCTAGGCGTGCACCGGACATGCCGAGCGGATCCTTAATCCCTCCTTGCCCGTCAAGAGCGTATTCTAGTGGAACTACATCCAAAACATCGCGATTGGCTGGAATGCGGCCAGATACGGCTACTCCTTCTACTCTGTCTAAATCTTCGTCGTTAATCTCGTGTTCTACCGTACCGACGGCAATCATACCTTCGGTATGAGTAGAAATGACGGTGGAGCCATTAATAGAAACATAGGCTGAGCGCACATCATAGCCACCCATACGTTCTGCATCGCCGAGCATTTGGTCGATAGAACCGGCTGGGCCAGCAAGATTGGCTGGTACACCTTTGCGCATACCGGCGGATTTACCTTCATTGTAGCCGACGATGGCAATTTCGCCGCTTTTATTAACACTGGCAATCACGGCACGGACGTTTTCTGTGCCTACGTCGAGACCTGTAACAAAACGATTATCGTTATCCATGATTTTATTATAGCATATAATAAATAACTAATTTCAAGATTTTAATCTGGCAAGGTTAAAACTTCGTAACCGTCTTCAGTGACAAGAACAGTGTGCTCGCAATGGCAACCAATGGAACCGTCTTTCATTTTGACCGTCCAACCATCGTCTTTGTCGGTGTAATTGGCGGGTTTGCCAAGACATGACATAGGCTCAATACAAATGGTGTCGCCTTCGACTAATTTATAGCCACGACCTTTTTTGCCGTAATTTGGTACTTCTGGCGCTTCGTGCATAGTCTTGCCAATGCCGTGGCCGATATAATTCTCAATAACGCCGAGGTGGCCTTTTCTAAGGACTGTTTCGACGGCATGGCTGATGTCGCCAATGTGGGCGCCCGGTTTGACCTGTTCAATACCTTCCCACATCGCAGATTCGGTGACAGAAATCATCTTTTTGACCGCCGGAGAACCTTTTGTGCCGACAATCATAGTAAAGGCAGAATCAGTGAAATACCCCTTGTAATATATATCTAGATCAAAGGAGACCTTATCGCCCTCTTGCAGGACTTCGTCGGTCGGAGCACCGTGCACGAGGCCGTCGTTAATAGAAATACAAATGGCGCCCGGAAAACCATCGTCAAGCATATCGTAGGCGACTTCGGCGCCACGAGTGACGATTTCCTTGCGCACCCAAGAATTAATTTGTTTGCCAGTCATACCAGGCTGTACGTAATCTTTGAGATCACGGAGTAACTGCCCAAGAATCTTGCCGCCTTCGCGCATGGCGGTAATTTTCTCCTGTAAAGTTTTGGCGGTGGCGGTTTCTTTATTCACCATAACTTTGTTCTATTTCCCCGCCGTTAACATCGGTGGATTGTTCGATGGCATTAGGATCGAATTCTTCGACTACTTTAACTAGGCGTGCGGTGACCTCTTCGACACTACCGACGCCATCAACACGTGTAACTGGAATATTCTTAGCCTCTAACAGAGGTAAAATTGAACAAATATTTTGTTCAAAAATCTCAAAGCGGCGCTTAATGCTGCTACGCTCTTTGTCGTCGTCGCGGCCACGAAGAGCGAGACGATTGAGAAGTTCATCCTTTGGTACTTCAAGGATGATGGCGCCGTTTATTCTGTCGGCCATGTGGTTTGCCATGTATTCAGCTTGAGCCTTGCTGCGTGGATAGCCGTCCAAGATAACGTCGAACCCTTCGGCTTCGGCCTTTTCAATTTGCTTGTTCATGAGGTTGATAACGTCTTCGTCGGGGATAAGATTACCGCCGTCGATAATTTCTTTATATTCGCCTGTATCGCGAATTGCCTGCCCAACGGATAGCCATTTCCAGCCAAAAATCTCTGATAAAGCTTTACCCTGAGTGCCCTTGCCGGAGCCGGCTAAACCAAATAGAATGATCATAAAACTCCTTTAATTATATTATACCACTCTTGACGAGTCCTGCTAGTTTTTCCCCTAAAATTGGTGACAATTTGGAATAATTTTAAAAGTTATTACTCGTTGACGTAATATAAAATCTCCCCGAGGGGAGATTTTATTATTTGAGTCCTAACTTGATGCGCTCGGTCTTCTCGGCCTTGCGAGCTTCACGGATGATGGCCTTGAGGCGTCGCTCGCGCTTAGAAATAGGTTTACTAAAACGCATTTGCGATTTCTTCAAAGGCATCATGCCACTCTGAAGGACTTTACGGTTGAAGCGACGAATGATGTTCTCATTGGCTTCGCTTTGATCTTTTCTAGTAACTTTAATAGCCATACTGGTTTAATTATAGCACAGGTTAGGAGAAAACACAAGAGGGGGCCCGATGATAATAAAAAAGCCCTGAGGGCTTTCTTTGCAGTGGCGGAATCGACGAGACTCGAACTCGCGACCTCTGCCGTGACAGGGCAGCGCTCTAACCAACTGAGCTACGATTCCAACTTGTTTGATTATAACGTACTTTAGGAAAAAACGCAAGACTGCAAAATTATTCCCCACCTTGATATTATCACACTTATCCTAAAATGTCAAGATGGGGGCTGGCGCTACATGCCTGGGATTTTGAAGGCGCTAGGATCAGAGGCTTGTGGAGTGTAAACTTGATCCTGCATGGCGGGCTGGGGGCCGAGTGATGAAGGTGTGGGTGGGATAACTGGGGCGGCAGGTTCAATGGGGGCCGTAAACGGAGCCGGCGAGGAGGTGGGCTCTGAGGTGATTGGCGAATTGATGTCGATGGGTGGGGCAGGTGGTGGAGGGAGAACTTCTTCCCCAGGCATAGGCATATAATTGATTTCTGGAACGCCGTTGATTTCTGGGGTGGTAGCAACAGCAGGAGCGCTAGCTGCGGCGGGATTGCCGGCGAATGGCGAAACTGGCGACGTAGGATTAGGGGTAAACGTAGGAGTACCTACGGGGCTACCAAACGATGACTCTGGAGCTGCTGGGGCGGCGCTCGGGTTGCTGAGGCCAGCGAGGGCGTCTTCTAGCATTTTGCCATACCTGTCAGCGCTAGTGTCGGATAGACTGGCGTCAAAATCGGCGGGAGGCGCGATAACCTTCTCTGGCTTGGCGATTTCTGGGGATTCAGCAGGAGCGGCGGGTTCAGCCGTAGGCTCTGAAGACGGCTCCGGGGTGGGTAAAAAGCCAGAATTAGAGCTAGGTGTATCTGGGGTAGTGGGGAGTGATGATGGGGTGGCCGACGTAAGTGGCTCCGGAGTGGTAACCACGGGCGGGAGTGTAGGATCTAAGCTAGGAGTAGATGCGATGGGCGTTGGAGTAGGAACAGGAATGTCTGCTGGATCGGGAGTGGGGGCGGGATTTTCAGCCGGAGAAGCGGGGGCTGAAGTTTCAGCTGACGGAGCGGAAGCCGGCGAGGAGGTGGCGGAAGAAGCGGATGTTTCGCCGGAAACATCTTCTATTTTAACGGGGCGATTGCCGAGATCTGGAGTGGTCTCAGCACCAGCTTGAGCAAGGCTAGCTTCGGCAGCCTTGAGATCATCAAGTAGAGTGGATTCTTTCTCGGTGATGTTGTCATCTACCTCTTTGCTCTCATCTACGTTTTCTTCGCGACCATGCCCGATGTCTAACTTGGTAGGATCGGAATCTTTCTTCTCTGAGGCAAGCTTGCTGGTAGGATCTTTAAATGAGAACATTTCATTATCAATATCTGGGGTGATATTTTTGGAAATCAACTGCTGATTAGCGCCAGACTCCATAAGACGAGAGGATACTCGCATGGTGCTAGGAGTGGTCTTGGCGTTAGAAAAACGATTGGTGGCCGCGACGATACCGGTGAGGAAGGCTGTGGCTTCTTCTTTTTCGATTTTAGTCTTACTGTTAATGCTATAGAGGAGCTTGGCAATCATCTCGGAGACGGAACTGGCGGTCTTATCGCTCCATTCGATTTCACCGAATTTGCCAGGATTACCAGTGGTGATATTAACGATGGAAGCATCATGCATGATACGGCCGTGCTCGCGCAAGGCAGAGTCGAGATCTATGCCATTCGTAACATCGAGGGCGAGGACGAGGTCTACATTAAAATCGCCGTAAGAGAACTCTAAATCTTCTTCGGAGATGCGGGTGCGATAAGGAGTGATATATATCTTGACATAATCGCCATCGAGTTTATAGCGGAGGTGGTCGGCCTTGTCTTTATTGAGTGCAATAACGAAATCTTGAAGAGTATCAACGGTGGGCTCAAAAGTCTCTTCCGGCTTGAGAAACTCAAGCGCATTAGGGGTGGCACCAGAATAAATAGCAGTAGCGCGCTTGCCTAATTTGTCTAAATAAAGAGATAGACCGATGGCGGCAGCCATTTCGTCAACTGAAGGATCACTGGAGAGAGCGATGAGGACATTGTGCGATTCACCGATTTTGTGGGCAACTTCGGCAGGAATTTCAGGATCAGGAGCGGAATCTTTGGGCTGAGCGGGAGCAGAATCTGGCGATGCAATCGTGGGTGTAGGGATAGCGTTTGGAACTGGATCAGGAGCAACTGAGTCTGGAGACTGAGTATCAGAAACCGGGGCAGCTGGAGCAGCTGGTGGCGTAGGATTAGTACCAGTGGGCCCGTCAGGCATTATATAACCTTTCCATAGTTAGATATTACCATAAGCTTTAATTTTGTGCAAGAACTTTGCGAAAATCACCTCTTTACTTTTAGGGTAGAGAGTGGTATAATGGGTAAAAGTCATTAATTTTTAATCTATATAGGAAAAAAATGCCGATTATTAAATCTGCCAAGAAGGCTGCTCGACAAGCGGAAAAACGCACTGAGCATAATGTATCAATCAAGAAAGATATCAAGGCTGCATTGAAGGCTTTTAAGGCAAATCCGACGCCAGAGACTTTGGCGAAGGCACAGTCCGAATATGATAAAGCCGTAAAGAAGGATTTGTTAAAGAAGAATACTGCTTCGCGTCGCAAGGCTAAATTGCACGCAATCGCGAAAGAAGCCAAAGTTAAATTAGCCTAAAGTAAGCCCTGTGGGGCTTACTTTATTTGAGATAATCTGAGGAGAAATGCCTCGATCAGGAGCCAGGGGTCGGTGGCAGTGCTTTTAAGCTGAAGGTCTAGTTGGGAGAGTGCCTTGAGGATTTTCTTTTCTGTGATTCCCTGCCTGGCGGAGTAATCTCTGATGGCCTGAGAAACAAGAAGACCAAAGAACATGAGAGGATCTTGCGTGAATTTAATTTCTTCTAGCATGGCGACGGATTTTTTGCCGTCGCGTTTGGCGGTTTTGAAGATATTGAAGATGAGATTGGCGTTTGGATCTTTGGGGAGAGCAAAATCTTGAATTTCTACCTTAGCGCTGAGGGCTTTATAGGTGGCGGAACGTTTGTCCAGTTTGAGCTCAAGCAGTGCCACGCGGTGAGGGGTATCGAGATAGTCTGGGAGTTTTTCGAAAACTGGTTTATTGATGGAGAGATCGCGAATTAAAATAGAGCGCGTGGGGGTAAGCAGAGAGGCTCCCCTGAAAATGCTAGGGAGATCTCCAGTGGTGATGTCAGCGCCTTCAACAACTTCGTAATCATCGCCCAAGTAGGCGTGGATAGCCTGAGTGGCGCGTACACGATCTTCGCCGGTAAAGATTTTAAGCATTTTGGCCTGCCTTTTTACGGGAATTTGCGGAGTTTCTATAGGCGCTTGCTTGAGAGTTTGACAGGGGTGATGATTGACAATGCGGACAAATATGAGTACCACGGCCGGCAACTTTGATTTTAATGATTGGAGTGCCGCAGCAGTAACAGGCTTGCCCTTCCCTGTGAAAAACTTGAGCGAATTTGTCAAGATAATCTCCCTTGGTGCCGTCGGCTTTAACGTAGGTGGCCATAGTGGAGCCGCCAGAATCAATAGAGGTCTGCATGACAGATTTGGCGGCCTCGAGAAGACGGGTGGCATCTTCTAATGAAAGTGAGCCGGAACGACGCTCCGGATGGATGCCGGCAGTAAATAAAGCTTCGTCAGCATAAATGTTGCCAAGCCCGCAGATGATAGTTTGGTCTAAAATGGTGGCCTTAATCAGTGAATTACTATGTTTTTGGAGCCTAGCGTGGAGCTCTTGGGCGGTCATTTGCCAAGGTTCTTTGGCGAGTTTGCAAATAAATGGATCTTTTTCTACCTCGCTAGTAGGGGTGGGTTTGATGAAACCGAATTTGCGTTGGTCATTAAAATAAAGAATGCCGTTTGTAAAATGAAGGATAACACGGGTTTGCTTATTGGGGAGAGCAGCGATGAAATTGTCGCTGGGGTGCCCAGCAGCATAACGGCTACGGGCGGGATGTGGCTCGGCGCCACTAGAAGTGAATTTGCCATCGCTGTCATAGATGAGCTGACCAGTCATGCGTAAGTGAATAATGAAAGAGTGGCCGTTATTAAAATCAAGAACTAGAGCCTTGCCAAAGCGGCGAATTGCTGTGACTGTGCCAGTGATTGGCGTGCCGAGAAAGGATTTTTCGCAGAGGATGTCGATTTTGGTAAGTTTTTGTTTGAGAATAAGTTTATTGAGGCCGCGACGGATGGTTTCTACCTCTGGCAATTCAGGCATAGCGGTCTCCTAAATAATCCTTAGAAAAACTTGCAATCATGTCGTCAAGAAGTCGATCGAGACGAGCTTCGGTGTAGAAAAGATATGGTTGGCCGCGCATAGCATCATTGAGGGCGTTGTCGGAAAGGATGCGTTCGACGTCCAGAATATCTTCGGCAGTGATGTCAGTAGCAGGAATTTGGCTAGCGAGAGCGGCATATTCTTTGGCTTCGTTCTGTTCGATGCCGAGCCGATGGTGGAAATTCGTGTCATACACCCAGAAATCGTGATGTTTGATTTCGCGCTTGGCTTCCCTGTCAAGCCCTTCGCCTAGCTTGTGGTGCTTAATGGTGCGATAAAAATCATAATTGAAATAGCCATCCGTATAGAGATGAAAAAGATAGCCGAGATAGATGGGGTTGAGATGATCGATTTCGGGCTTGTTTTCGGCATAAAAATTAAGGGAGCTTTTTTGGTCAAAAGCATAGTGAGTTTGCTCATGTGGCTTTTCGACTTTAACTTTGTTGATGTAACCATTATTAATGTCTGGAAGAAGGCAGCCGAGCAAAAAAGCCTTGCGCTTTTTACCAGAAAGTTTGAGTTTGCCGGCAAGACGTTCTCCAGCTTCTAAGTGTATATTCCAACTTGGCATGTTATTATTATACCATATTTTTTGGTTTTGCGAAAATTGTGGAAAAACACTATATTTGGTGTAAAAAAAGTGTTGACAGCACTATATATGGTGTCTATAATAGATTCTAGGTAATGCTTATAAAACATAAACTGTGCTAGATGCGACAGGCATAGAAAGGAAAACCATGAAGAAAATTATTTATCGAAACCAGAATGATGCTGAAAATTTTGACATGAAGAGATTTTTGAAATCACTCGCTAGATACGCAAAAGTGTCAGAAAAGGAGGCTGAAGCAGCTTTGGCAGAATTTGACCAGTATGAGACGATGCACGTATCGTGCCTGGTAGAGGTAGGAATGAAATTGATTGGCGAGAAAGCCGGCGACAAGGCGATGAAAGAGTATTTTGAGGAGTATGCGGATTATTTTGATGAGGGCAAATTTGAGCGCTTACGCCGAATTACTGGCTATTTGGTAGGGACTTTAGACCGTTGGAATGATGCAAAAAAGGCAGAGGAGAAGGCGCGGGTAAAGCACTGCGTAAATTCATCGATTGACGACGCGGCACGCTTGGTAGCGCTTGAAACACAAGCAATGGAGCAAAATATTGCTTACGCGCACTAATTTTCTAGTAATTTGCAGATGAGGGCTATGAGTAGCCCTTTTTCTGTGGGATTAGATTCGGCAATTAGAAGGGCGAGCGCAGTGAGGGCGCGGTCGGAAATTTTGGTTTCGCCGTTTTTAGTGAGATGATAATCGTTGATGGTGAGAAAGACTACAAAAAGAAGAGCGCCGATACGTTTGTTGCCATCATAAAATGGGTGGTCTTTGATGACTAAATAGAGGAGATTGGCGGCCTTTTCAGCGATGGACGGATAGAGATCCTGTTGGTCAAAAGTTTGGGTGATGGCGCCAAGGGATGATTCAAATGAAGCGCCGCGAGGTTTGCCAAAAAGAGCGTTACCCTTGACATTTTTCTTTAACTGTGATATAATGTCATTACACTCGGTTGGAGTGAGGGTTTTTGTAGCTTTCTTCCCTTTGGAGAAAGAGATATGACCTTCATCATATTCTTGTAAAGCTTTGAAGCTGGGGGCATACTTAGTAATGACTTCGAGGACGCCGCCGGCTTCACCTGCGGAAAGTTCAGAGGTGGCGACGAGGCGCTTGACGATGCTAAGAGCGCCTTCGATTTCACGAAGCTTCTTGGTATCGAGCTCTTTGAGGCGATGTTCATTGATGGCTGCACCATCTACTACATAATGGCGAAGAACCTTAGTAGCCCAGATACGGAAATCTGTGGCTTTTTTGGAATTGACACGGTAGCCGACTGAGATAATGGCGTCGAGATTGTAGGTGTTGACTTCGCGGGTGACGTTCCTGGAGCCTTCTTTGCGAACTATTAAGGTTTTCTTAATGGTTCGATCAGCCTCAAGTTCGCCTTCATTATAGATGCGTTTGAGGTGCATATTGATATTCGGCACTGTAACGTCGAATAATTGAGCTATCTGAGCCTGGGTGGCCCAGATGGTTTCCTTGGCAGCGTCGACATTAAAAATTACCTCGCCCTTCGCTACTTTGTAAATCTCAATTCCCTTCTCCATACCTATATATTAGCATAGTTGGGCGATTAGAGCTCGCCCCAATTCCGGCCGATGGTGACTTCGACGGCGAGCTTAATGGCAAGCTCAGGAGCGACAGACTCCATATTGGACTGGAGGAGCTTAGCGACTTGGTCTGCGATGGATTCGTCGCACTCTACGATGAGGGAGTCGTGGACTTGCATAATGAGGTCGGCGTTAGCCGGAAGGCTGGCAGCGACTTTAATCATGGCGCGCTTCATGAGGTCGGCTTCGGTACCTTGAATAGGCATATTGCTGGCGGCGCGTTCGGCGGCTTGACGAATAAGAAAATTGGAAGATTTAACATCTGGCGTGGGGCGACGACGACCGTAAAAGGTCTCAACATAACCTTGTTCCCTGGCTTGCTCGAGGATTTGGTCGAGTTTGCGTTTGATGGGCGCGCGAAGTTCAAAATAATTATCGATGAACTGTTTGGCGTCGGCGATGGACATCTTGGCAGCGTCAGCGAGGCCTTTGACACTCATGCCATAGAGAATGCCAAAATTGATAACTTTGGCGGCACGACGCTGATCTTTGGTGACCTCTGACATGGGGACTTTAAATGCTTCTGAGGCAGTTTTGGTATGGATGTCGATGTCGCTGTTGAAGTCGTCGATGAGCGATTTGTCGTCGCTGAGGATGGCGGCAAGGCGAAGCTCAAATTGAGAATAATCTGCCGAAACGAGTACGCGGCCAGGTGGGGCGATGAACCCTGTGCGGATGCGCCTACCTTCGTCGGTGCGTACAGGGATGTTTTGGAGATTAGGATTTTGACTGGAAAGGCGGCCGGTAGCGGTGACATTTTGGGTGAAAGTGGTATGAATGCGACTATTGGCGTCGGCAAGCGCTGGCATGGGAATAATGTACGTAGAGAGGAGTTTGGCGACTTCGCGATATTCAATAATCTTAGAGATGATGGGATGGAAAGATTTAAGCTTGTCAAGCTCTTTAGCGCCGGTGGAATAGCCACGAGAAGTCTTCTTGATGCCTTTGACTGGGAGGCGGAGATTTACGAAGAGGATTTCAGAAAGTTGGATGGGAGAGTTAAGATTAAATTCTTGGCCGGCCATAGAGTAGATTGTTTGCTCGAGATTTTTGGCTTCGGCGGTATATTCTTTTTGGAGGCTGCCAAAATAATTGCGATCTAGAGCCATGCCTTTTGATTCCATTTTGTAAAGAATGGGAATAAGAGGGAGATCTAAATCAGTATAGACTTGGTAAAGTTTAGGGTATTTTTGAAATTCGGTGAACTGGCGTTGGTATTCTTCTTCTGGCACAGCAAGCTGAGGGTTTTCCCTGGACAAAGGATTGAGAAGAAAGGCAGCCTGGGATAAATCCCAAAAAGGTTTTTGGTTTTCTAAGATTTCGTGGGCGATGGCGGGATTATTGTGCATTAGTGATTTAATGTTGTAGTCTATAATTAAATCGCTGCCGAGCACGCTTGAGGCTACTTGGGTAGGCTTATGGCTTGAAGAAGAAGGAGTTTCTAGCTCTGAGGCGCTATTGATTTTATCAAACTTGCGGATTAAAGAGTTAAACTCCAATTTCTTTAGCCCGCTGATTACGCGGTCGTGGTCAAAATGAAAGTCTGGTATGCTAGAGAGTTTAATGGGGGCGTCAAACATAATTTGGGCAAGTTGACGCGACATATAGGCAGAAGTCTTGCCGGCTTCGAGCTTGGCGCGAGTAGAGCCGGAGATTTGTTCAAGATGTACGTAGATACCATCGAGCGAGCCGTAATCGTTGAGGAGCTTGGCGGCGGTTTTTTCGCCGATGCCGGCGACGCCGGGGATGTTGTCGGATGCATCGCCCTTGAGCGCTTTGAGGTCGAGGAATTGAGATTTCTGGATGCCATATTTGGCTTCAAGCTCTTGGACATTAATTTGCTCTATATTAGTAAAACCTTTAAGAATGCGCCACATACGGGTATTGTCATCGACAATTTGAAGCATATCGAGATCGCTAGAAATGATATAAGTATCGTAATCGCCGGCCTCGTCTGCTTGGCGACTAAGAGTGCCAATGATGTCGTCAGCTTCATAATCATCTATCTCAACAAAACTCCAGCCTAAATCTTGGATAAGCTCCTCAAGAAGTGGAATCTGAGTGTAAAAATCATCGCCGGGTTTGACTCGGCCAGCTTTATACTCTGGATAGATGGCGCGGCGCTTGGAGGTGGAAGATTTAGAATCCCAGGCAACAACAACTTTAGTGGGGCGTAATTTTTGGACGATTTCCATGGCGATTGCCGCAAAGCCATAAACGCCACCAGTGGGTGTGCCATCAGAAAGACTAAGCGCGCCCATCGCATAGTATCCTCTATAGAAGATTGACTTGCCATCGATTAAAACTAAACGTTTCATAATTATACCCTCGTGTATTCGCGCGCGGCTTTGCCGTGTATGGATTTCTTGATTGCATCGACTACTTTTGGTATGTTATAGCAAGCTTTTTCGTCACAGACGTTAGTGGTGTCGCTTGTGTCGAGAATTAGAGCTGAAGTGTCAATGCCATTATAAATAACAGTGGAGTGTTCGTCGGAACCTTTTTTGATGTTTTCTTGCTTGACGATGATTGACTTGTTGTAGACGTAGTAAGTGGTGCGGATACCGGAGCTTTCGGTCTGAGGATCGCTGACGGCGAAATTGTAATTTTCGGGAACATCGGGAGAAAATTCGGCGTTTAGCATTTGAGCTGAGAGGACGCCACCCAAAACGAGACAAATGATTGCTACCGCCCAAATACCGTAGCGCATTAAGTTCCCTTTTTTGTAGGCAACGGAAGTCAGTTCGGCGCTCAAAATTCAATCTCCTTTAAAATGCGATCGAGATTATTTTGCAAATCGGGAATAGAACCATTGTTCAAAATATAATAGTCAGCGGCGGCAATCGGCCCGCCCTTTTCGAGATTTTCGATTTCAGAGCGATCGCGCTCGCGGATAGCGTTAGTATCAAAAGAACGGCCCGGACGATGGGCAACGCGCTCATATCTAAGGTTTTTATCTACTACAATAGCCAAGAAAGTGATGCTGTGGGGAAATTCGTGTTTGAGAATTTTGTATTCTGTCCAGGAATAGACTCCGTCTAGGACGATGCGTTTTTGGCCAGCATGAATGAGATCTTTAGTTTCTTCGATAACTTGACGAACAACCCAATCTTTGCCTTCAGTCTGGCGTATCATTTCGCGGAAATTTTTTTCTGATTCGCCATCTTCAGTGCGCTTGATACCGCGTTTATCCATTTCTTTATAAATCATGCCGCCGAAATAGACTTTGGGGTAACCTTTTTCTGTCAAGTGGTCGACCGCGACGGATTTGCCGCTTCCGCTCATGCCGACGACTGCTAAGATTTTTACTCTATTCATACCTTCATTATAGCACAGAAGAAATAAAACCAGATTTTTCTCAGCTGTTAAAATGCGCACCAAGATATTTTTGACAACGTCAGGCGGATTTTGCTCGGCGTAGACAAGCTCGCTCGCAAAATCCGTGAAGTTGTGAAAAATATATGGGCGATTTTAAATGCTTCGAAGAAATCTGGTTTTATTTCCCTATGGTATAATATGTGATATGAGCAGATTTTTTACAACTTCTGATCCGTTGGATGAGATTATTGCGGAGACTTTTCCGGATAGGCAGATTGAAAATACGAAGCATATTTTGACGGGATGGACAAATATTGTAATTGAAGTGACGACTGATGTTGGAGCGTATTTTTTTAGATTTCCAAGAAACCCATTTTGGTCGAAAATGATTGTGAAAGATGCTGCGGTATGTAATTTTGTAGACGGCAAGACAAGTTTTTATACTCCGCAAATGAAACTTTGTTATGATGCGAAGAAGAGACCTTTTTCGGTGCATAAAAAAATTGAAGGATACACGCTGGGCGATAGGATTTATCATCTTTCTCATACGGCGTTGACTGGAGCGGCATACGATGTGGCAAAATTTATAAAAGAGTTATCAAAGATAGATTTAAAAGATGCGCCGGAAGAGGTAAAATATCCATTGTCTGATTTCTTGCGCGAATTGGATTATAAGCATTATGACAATCATATTGATAATGACCACAAATTCATCAAAGAAACTGAAATGACGAATTTGGTACATGGAGATTTGAATCTGGGGAATGTTTTGCTAGATAATAATGATAGAGTAGTTGGAATCATTGATTTCTGTTTTGCGGGAACTGGCAACCCGAATATGGATGTAGCGAGAATGTTGTCGCGGCCAGTACCAGAAAAATTTGAATCGGAATTTTTGGCGCAATTTGTGAATGAAGATGGGGCAGATGAAAATCAGGCGCGCGCTGAAGTAGATAGAATGAGAAGGGCATGGAAAAATATTGACAACGGATATGCAAACCATATAAGAATGTATTTTCCGGAAATAAATTTGAATCAATTATAAATTGGTAAGTAGATATTTGATTTTGGCGTCGCGACGAGCATCATCGTCGTCTGACGGAAGAGCAGTACGATTAGAATAATCTGCAAAAATGTTAAGACATTGATTTATTGTGCCATCGTAAATTGGGGGCCGATCATAGACGCTCCAAAGAATGATGCGTAAGTCTGGGGATTTTGTGGCGTAGAAATTGAGAGCCTCGGACGTGGCGCGGATAAATTCTTGTTCGGTAGTTTTGGCGTGACGCCAAGCGCGATTACTAAGAAAATGTTCTGTTACTGTGGGAGATGTGGTAATCATTAAAATAATTGTTTGATAATTTGAAGCGGTGAGCATTTTGAGTAAAATAGCTTCCATTTTAGGATCTAGGAGAGTGACATCGAGAATGATGTCGTAATGCTTTTCGGTGAGGGCAGAAAGCGTAAGAAATAACATAATGGTACTAAATTCGTCGGTCATTTTACGAAGATTTTTTTCGCCATAAAAATCTTTGATTTCGGAGTAATGTGGGTGATATTCGACAAAACGACGGGCAGCAATAAGGATGGGATGGAGAGCGACTTTTTCACAATAAGCTTCTACGGCTGGGAGAATTTGAGTAGTTTTACCAGAACCAGAAAGGCCTGCGATGCGAAAAAGATTCCCTTGGCGAGTGGCGTCGATGGTAAAATCGGAGAGAATTTTTGTGAGGATGGCGGGATACTCGGAAAGTTCAATTTGCCATTCTGGCTTAACGGGCGAAGGCCAGTGCGCTTTCATATAGGCGATGATTTGTTCTAGTTCTCGATGACTTTCAGACATTGGTCGGACTTTCTAATTTCAATTTTTTTGATATTTTTAAAAATGCGGTATTCTCCTTCGGCCTGCAATTCGACAGTGGCGGGTTGAGTAAATTCTAGAATGTCATCCGTAGTCTCGCTACCGGGGATACGGAAGAAAATGCTTTTTAACATTAGTTTGAAAAGTCGCCAAAAACTTGCCAAGCGGTCGGTCTGGCTGCGGAAAACTTTTGGCTTGCGATAATCTTCCCCACCCTTCATAATGCGCGCCATTGAACGACCATTGACGGCGGCATAATCAGAAGTTTGGCGATGTTGAAGGTGATTGTTTAATTTAAATTCGGGAATGAAGGTTTTTTGGTGACGATTTTTGAAATACCAACTAGCTAAACTTAAATATGAGCCAAAAGAACGGCCTGAGGATTTTTTGAGATTTTTGCGAACTTTGGGATTGTCATAAATTTCAACAGCTTCTGCCGTCATACCAATCGTGACATAACACGTGGCATAGCGAAAAAATTTATTATCGACTAAAATTTCGAGTGGATAGAGTTTGCCGGTGTGATATTTGTGATTGAAAATATCGTGAAAATTAGAAGTGCGAAGCGTACGCGAGAGGTCATTGAAATTGCCGTACGGAAGTGCAGCAAGAGTGGCGTTTTTACCGGATAGTAAAATGCTGTTTGAGGCGATGGAAGCGGTAGCATCACCACCGGCAGAGATAATTAAATCATCGTCTTTGATGATTTTGGCAAGTTTGGCGGCGTTTTGGTCTACGTCGGTGTTTTCAACTTCGTATTTGCCAATGATGTAGCCTTTGAGGGTATTGGCTTGACTAAGGACTTCTTTTTGGACATCCGCGAAACGCGATGAGCGCGGATTATAGACGATTAAAATCCTTTTCATTTAGACTCCGAGTGGCTTGAAGCCCGGAATGAGCCAATTGAGAAGAGCGTAAATAATCACATAAGCAACGAGGCCAATGACAATTTCAAACATACGGCGCTTGGCTTTGCGGGTTTTTTCTTCGTTGCCGCCAGCGGTGAGATATTGAATGCCAACGATGGTGATACCGATGACGCCAAGAATGCCAATACCAATAGTCATAATGTTGACAACGAGATTAAGAATATCCAGAATACTAGAGCCCTCGCCATTATCGCATTTACAGCGAATTGTCTTGCCAGTGTAGTCACTACCGACTTTATTGCCGTTTTCGTCATAGAGACCACCAAGCACGGATGTAGGGACGCAACTTTCTGGACATTTGATTGCAGCGGATGTAGGTGCGGCGATTAAGAATCCGCTCATGAAGATTGTTAATAATCCGAGTAGTATTTTCCTTCTCATGATTTCTCCTATTTCAAATATTCGTGCAATTTTTTGGTGTCTTTGTTTTTGCGGAGCTTGGAAAGGGCTTTGGCTTCGATCTGGCGGATACGTTCGCGGGTAACATCGAACTCTGAGCCGACTTCTTCTAATGTATGCGGGCGCCCGCCGCCAATACCAAAACGAAGGCGGATAATTTTTTGTTCACGCTCGGTAAGGGTGGAGATAATTTCGGAAAGTTGTTCTTTGAGGATTTGATTTGCGGCGGTCTCTTCTGGGGATGCGCGCTCTTCGTCTTCGACAAAATCACCGAGTACAGAATCTTCGTCGTCACCTTCGCGACCGACGGAAGCATCGAGTGAAGCAATATCTTGCTTAATGCGCATGACGTAATCGATCTTTTCGGGCTCCATGTCAAGCTCTTTGGCGATTTCTTCGTTTGTGGGTTCGCGATTAAGCTCGGCGGTAAGCTTGCGGGTGGTTCGAAGGACTTTGTTAATGGTCTCAACCATGTGGACCGGGATACGGATAGTACGAGCTTGATCAGCGATGGCGCGAGTGATAGCCTGACGCACCCACCAAGTAGCATAAGTGGAGAATTTAAAACCTTTGTCGGGGTCAAATTTTTCGACGGCACGCAAAAGGCCAGTGTTCCCTTCTTGGATAAGATCAAGAAAATCTAGGCCACGGCCACCATAACGCTTGGCAATAGAAACGACTAGGCGCATATTGGATTCGACCATTTTGTCTTTGGCTTTTTTATCGCCTTTGACAATGCGCGACGCGAGGTCGGCTTCTTCTTCTGGAGTAAGAAGTGGGATTTTACCGATTTCACGAAGATATAATCTGACGGAATCGTCAGCAAAAGCATCGACATTTTCAGCCGTAATAGCGAGCTCCTCGTCTGAAAGCTCTTCCTCGTTCTCGAGGTCGCCAGTGCCTGGCTCGTCGAAATCTAAAGTTAAATCTTTTGCATTCAAAATATCGTCTTTTTTCGAGCTCATTACAAGTGAGTATACCTCAAGTTGGTGTTTTTTGCAAGACTTGCGTTATCCTTCGCGCCGGATATTATCTATCTCGCGAATAATATTATTATATTCATGATCATCTTCGTCCAAATTGGAAAGTTTTTCACTTAGTTCGGCGATTTTTTGACGTTTGGTTTCGGCATCATAACGAGCAAGCAACTCGGCGGCTTCACGTTCGATGTCGGTATGAGAAACTTCATGCTCACGATTGAAAATAAGTTCAAGTTCAGCGAGACGCGTGTCATCGTCTGGCACGTCGAGAGGGATATTGGTTTTAGTGACGCCGCCAAAAATTTTGATGGCAAGGAGAGAATTTTCGAGTTTTTTAAGTTTGTCATTTTTAAGCTCGGTTTTGGGTTTTTTGAAGTATTTTTTGCCGGATTGGGCTAATTTTTGGTTTAATCTTTCTCCTTTTTCGCGTAGGATTTCTACGTCGACATTGAGTTTTTGGGCAACTTTTTCTTCGTAACTAGCGCGTTCGATTTCGTCTTTAATATAGGATAAAAGTTTTAGAGCGACGTCGGAGTATTTTTTCTTGTCAGGAGCAAGACGAAGATTTAGATTTTCTTCGTATTTGTTAAGAAGCCAGTCAACGGCCGGAATGCGTTCTTCGACGGCCGATTGCCAAAGTTTAGGATCTTTCTGAATGAGCTCGTCCGGGTCTTTGGCGCCGTGGTAATTAGAGATGACTGTCAAATCGATGCCGAGATCGCCCGCCATCATGATAGCGCGTTCGGTAGCTTTGACGCCGGCAGCATCGCCGTCATAGGCAAGACGAATGTCGCTAGTAAGATTGGAAAGCGATTTAAGATGCTGCTCGGTCATAGCTGTACCGCTGGTAGCAACAGCTTCTTTGACGCCGGCTTGGTGAGATGAAATAACATCCATATTCCCTTCTACAATAACAACAAATCCATTTCGACGAATTGATTCTTTGGCTTGATAAAGTCCAAAAATGTAACGGGATTTATTAAATAGTAATGTTTCGGGAGTGTTGAGATATTTAGGTTCGCCTTTATCCAAAATGCGAGCAGTGAAGCCAATGACGCTGCCGGTTGTGTCGATGAATGGAACAGTCATACGATTGCGAAACATATCGCCTTTGAAACGATTAAGAAGCCCGGCGGCGTCTAGCTCGTCTTCGGTAAAGCCTCGTTTTTTGAGAACTTCGGTTAAACTTTTGCCACTGGGTGGCGCATAACCGATTTTAAACTCGGTGACGGTGGCGCGATTGAGATTGCGCTTGTAAAAAACGTACTCGCAGACGGCCTTGCTGCGCGTAAGGCAAACTTGATAATATTTCGTGGCGAGAGCGAGAGCTTCTTTGGCACGAACTTTTTTCTTGGAAACGGCAGGGTCGCCGCCGCGATATTTACCCAAATCAACGCCGGCTTGGGCGGCAAGTTTCTCTAATGCTTCTTTGAAACTGATTCCCTCAACTTCCATAATGAAAGTAAAAATATCGCCACCTTTATTGGCGGAAAAATCATGCCAAATACCTTTTTCTGGAGAGACCATGAAACTGGGAGTTTTATCTACGCCCCATGGTGAGCGGCCTTTGAGATTCCGGCCGGCTCGTTTTAGCTCCACATACTGCCCCACAACATCTTCCACCGCTAGTCGGGATTTTATTTCCTCCTTAGCATCATTCATGATATAATTATAGCATAATGGAAGGTCAAGAGTACTTGAACCAGATTTCAGCTACGGTGCGACCAGAAAAAAAGTCTGGGGGTGGTGGATTTTTGTCATCTAAATTTTTCTTAGTAGGCACAATTGGCGTCGTATTGCTGGTAGTGATTATGATAATCGGAATGTTACTAGGCGGAGGTAAAGGCGGAGAAAAAAATTTATCTTTTGCTTTGAAGTTACATTTAGATAACACCTCGGCCGTGATTCAAAAATATCAGCCAAATGTAAAATCTTCAGATTTGCGTTCAAGTAGCGCATCGCTTTATAGTGTACTTTCCAACACGAGTCGCGATTTAACAAATTATATTACGGAAAAATACGATTATAAAGAAAAAAATGTAAATAAAAATTTGGTGGAGGAAGCGACTACCGCGAAGGACGCGCTTGAGAATGAATTATTTAAAGCAAAAATTAATGGCATTATGGATAGGATTTATGCGCATAAAATGGCTTATGAGATTGCGGCATTTATGATGGAGGAGTCAAAGCTAATAAATTCCACCGGGAATGCAACATTGAAAGAATCATTAACCACATCTTATAATAGTTTGAAAAATCTATACGATAAATTTAATGATTTTTCGGAAACTAAATAATTTATAAAGAAAGGATTATTATGGCGAAGGCTGATGAGGTGGAGAAAAAGAATCAGAAAACTGCAAAGGCGAAGGAGGCTTTAGGTAAAGCACGCAAGAGCGGTTCTAGCTTTAAGGATGAATTTATAGAATTCATCAATCGCGGCTCCGTGGTGGATTTAGCAGTAGGTGTAGCGGTAGGTGGAGCCTTTACGGCAATTGTCAATTCCCTGGTGAATGATATAATAATGCCAATCGTAGGACTTTTGGCGGGTGGTGTGGATTTCACCGGCCTAGCAATTACAATTCCAAATTTCTTTGGTGGCGACGATGCGGCAGTGATTGCTTACGGTAATTTTATTCAGAACGTGATTCAATTCTTGATTATTGCGTGGGTAATCTTTATGATTATCAAAGGCATGAATAGATTGAACCGCAAACGTGACAAAAAGGCTGAAGCGGATAAAACCGATAAATCTGACAAATAAATTAGTTAGTGAGGTTGTAACTAAGTCTAATTAAATCTTCAAGTTCTTGTTGGTCGAGCTGACCGGCAAGAACTATTTCTATGCCACCGCGGCCAAAATAACGAGATTCCATGACTGATTCATATTTTGTTTTTAATAAATCGCTGAGTTTTTCATCGCAACGTACTTCGATGGTATTTTTGGTAATAACAAGAAAAACTTTTTCTTGTTTGAAAAAAAGTTCTCGTTGTTTTTCTTTTTTAACCGTATAGCCTTCAAGGCCGGCTATTTTAGAAATGTCAAATACCATTTGAACTCCTCGATTGAACCATTAATATCATCAAGTGCGCGATGATTTTCTGGTTTGATAAATTTTTTGTTGAGCGCGTTTTCAAAATAAATTTTCCAGGAAGAGACGTCTAATATGCGGTAGTGAAGTTTGCTGTTCAGCTTCGGCATTTCGCGTTCAATAAATTTGCGATCTTGGTGGACGGAATTGCCAGCGAGATAAATCGTGTTACCGAAATATTTGTCGACAAAAGCCAGGAGTTCGCTTTCTATGGTTTGAATTGGTTTGCCGGTAGAATTTTGCGCGATGAGCGCATCGCGAGATTTTGGATTTTTTTCCCAAAAATCGCCGACCATACGTTGCGCGATGATTTCCGGCTCAACTTTGACGATGCCTTCATAAGTGGCGATGGTGTTAAGATCCATATCGGTCGCGATGGCGGCGACTTCAAGAATTTTGTCTTTTTCAGGATTAAGACCGGTCATTTCAAGATCAATCCATAATAATTTGGCTTTTTTCATTACATCTCCTCCGGGATATTGATGCCAAGTAAATCGAGACCATGAGAAATTGTATTAAGATAAACTTGAACTAGCCTGGCGCGCACTTGTTCCTTGTCGCTGCCAGCAACTGGGCAGCTTTCGTAGAAACGGCTAAAGGCCTGAGCCAGCTCGTAAAGATAGTTGGCAACTTTGTGGGGAGCCAACTCGGCAACGGATTCTTGCAAGACTGGCTTATATTCCAAAAGTTTCTTAGCGAGTTGCCGTTCAGACGAGTTTAAGGTACTCGCTTGTTGGGTATTTTGTGGTTTAACAATTTTTGCTAAAATCTTCTTGGCACGAACGGCAGAGTAAAGGAGGTAGGGGCCGGAGTTGCCGGTCATTTTAACTGATTCTTGAGGATCAAAAATGATATTGCCGCCCATTTTATATTTGAGGAAGGCGTATTTAGTGGCGGCAAGGGCAACATTCTCGTCGGTAGAATTATATTCAACCTTAAGCTCGTCTTTAATCATATCGAGCACATCTACAGCTTTTAAGAAATTACCTTTTCTGGATGACATTTTAATATTGCCAGGAAGTTTGACGAGGCCATGGGTAAGATGAGTAGTGCGGCTGGTTAGCTCTGGAGCATATTGCTCGATAGATTTAAGAACAACTTTCATGTAATCAAGCTGCTCGGAGCCGGTGATAACGACTGATTTATCAAAATGATAATCTTGCCATTTGGTGAAAATGAGGCCGACATCTTTTGTTTCATAAGTAGGAACGCCTTCTTTATTAATAAAGACGCGAGTATGTAAACCAAATTTGTCGCCGTTAAAAATGACGGCGCCGTCGGAATATTCGTAAATTCCTTTTGCTAGTTGCTCTTTGACGGTAGCAAGCCCAAGGGCGGCAACGGTAGATTCTGGATAATATTTATCAAATTGAACGCCGATTTGTTTGTAGAAATCGCGGAAGTAATCATAGGATAATTCCCTGGCGTGCCAATATAAATCAGCAAGAGGCGTGCCGTGAATTTTGTCGTGATTGATTTGGTAGATTTCTTTGTTTAATTTAGTGATTCGTTCGTGCGCAGAGGAATCTTCGTCGTAGGCGGCAGTACCCGCGATGTAACAATTAGCAATATCTTCAATTTGAAGGCTGGAGGTATCTTTTTGTTGTAAAATATACATGGTTTTAGCTACATGTAGCCCCACATCTCCACCGAAATTAGCGCGAATGACGCGAGCTCCGGCGTATTCGAAGAGACGACTAATTGAATCGCCGACGATGGAAGTATATAGATGACCAACGTGGAGGACTTTAAAAGGATTCGGATCAGAAAATTCGCAAATAATGGTTTTGTTTTGATATTCGCCATAGGAGATATTTTGGGCGAAGTCTGTAGTGTAATTATCTATAGCCGTGTTTAAATATTCGTCGGAGAGATTAAAATTTAAAAAACCAGGCGATGAAATGAAAGTGCCGTTTTCTGGATTGATTATTGTATTCCCTACTATTGCTTGAGATAATTCTTCGGCAATTTGCATAGGGGATTTGTGCAAAGTTTTTGCGAGTTTAAGTGGGGCGTTCGTAGAATAATCAGCAGAGATGTTTTCAGGAGAAGGGGTGAGCTCGGGAGTAAAATCTAAGCCATAGAGATCTTGGATAATTTTTTGAAGAATGGATCTAATTTCTTGCATAAAATTATTATACCATATTTACAGGGATTATGATATAATGGGGCTAGTTGCGGGTATCGTATAGCGGCTATTATGTATCCTTCCCAAGGATGAGATCAGGGTCCGACTCCCTGTACCCGCACCAGTTATTTGGTTTGAATCGCATTGTGGCGATTTTTTGTTGATAAATAAGATTGGCGGCTATTCGGTGGGTTGGGTGCCAATTGTAATATATTCGGTAATTTTGTCGGAATCGCGGAGGTTCGTCATGCGTTTGTCAAATTCGGTGAAGGGGACTTTGATGGAGACGAAGTTGACTTCGGTGTCGGTTTTGTTGATAAGTTTAACGAAATAATAACCGTCTCCGTTCATGGAAACAAAACGCCCGCTGCTTTCGCCCGGCTGGAGCTTGATGGCTTCGGATGCGCGGCCGCCATCGAGATTCTTGCTATCGACTAAGCCGCCGGTTTCTTCATAAATAATGGCACTGCCGAGCGTATCGGCTACCGCCTGATAATTATCACCGTTTTCTGATAAGAGTTTTTCAACTTGGTTAGATATACTGTTAGCGTTTTCGTCGATGGCCATTTCAACTTTGGCCTTCATAAGAGTAAGATAAAGCATGCGCTCATATTCGCTTTTGGTGAGGCCAAAATTGTCTTCGATAATCTTGATAAAACCTTCTTCGCTGCGATCTATGCCGCCAATTTTAAGGTGACGAGCAAATTCGGCTGCGACCTCTTCGTCTGTGACGGCAACGTCGTATTCTTTAGCAAGTTGGAGTGCGTAAGTGAAATCTTCTGCTTCAGACAACGCAGCGCGCTTGTATTCGGAACGAAGTTCATCAGCGGAGTTTTCGTCAATTTGGCTGCCGGATTGGCGCTCAATAGACGTGATGCTGCTACGATAAAACATGAGATAATCTGAAAAACGGACATTCTCTGAATCTACTACTGCCACGGGAATTGGGAAAATTTTAGTGATGCGGAAGAGTAAATCGTCGGTCATGCCTAGCTTGTAAATAGCAAGCCAGCCGCCAATAACAATCATGGCCGAAACTACAAATGCAATAAGTATTGTATTAATGACGACGCGATGGCGTGTCCATTGAAGAGGATATTTAAACTTGCGGCCGGTGGCGAGAACTTCCTCACGACGTGCAGCGACCTTTTCTTGCTCAGTCTTCTTCCCTTCTTTCTTTGAAAACAGTTTCATGTTATAATTATACCACATTGTGGATTGGCCTGGTAGCTCAATGGATAGAGCAGTTCCGTCCTAAGGAAAAGGTTGTGCGTTCGAGTCGCACCCGGGTCACCAGTGAAGTTTGTCGCCCCCAGAGGGCGATGTTTTTTGTCGGCGACTCCGAACCTAATATTAAAATAAAAATTCCCCCGACGCGAAGTCGGGGGGTGGTGGGAGTAATGTTATCAGTGCCGCCAGGTGATGGCTGCTTCGGCGGCGGCGCGTTCGGTCTTCCATTTTTCCTTGTAGCGCTCATCGGCGGGGTAATCCTTGTGCGAAAAAGGCACGAAGAACTCCCTTTCGCGGAAGCCATAATACCTCAGGACGTCCAGGCGAGATGCGTCGTAGATCATAACATACATTTTGCCATCGACGACGAAGGCGATGACGGCATTGTGGATAGAGTAGCAGTGCTCATTTTTCTGAGCCACCTCGGAGATGTCGTAGCGACAACGGTACTCATCCGTCTCCCAGCAGAACTCCATACCAGGGTACACCAGGATACTTTGTGCAATAATTTTATTCATAATATCCCCCTGTTTAAAGCCTAGTGGCTATAGAATGAAAGCCGCACGAGAATCTTGCGACTTAGTCTAGCAACCATGCGGGCAACCAAGCTAAGTCACAAGATTAAATAATAACATTATTAATGTGCCGTACAGATTAAACTGTGTGTTGACATTGTATCATACAGAGTGGCCTCTGGTCAAATAGATAAAGAGTGGAAATTTGTGCGGTTTTTGCGAAATTGGTTTATAATATACTTATGGTAGGGAGGCAAAAAAAGAAGATCTGGCGGAAGGTTTTTTCTGCGGAGGGGGCGATGGTCGCTTTGATGGCCTTGGCGGTGGGGGCGAGTACTGTGGGTTTAATAACAAACCTGGAATCTTATGATTATGTAGTGGAGACGAATGCGTTTTTTGCGCCATTTGAGTATTATGATAATCGGGAAATCGTAGGAGTAGATGTAGAGATTATCAATCGCGTGGCAGAAAAATTAAATGCTAAAATTGATGTGAAAAACGTAGAGTTTGACATTATCATAGACAACGTAGCAAACGGCGTAATCGCGGACGCGGGAGCTGCCGGATTAACTATTACGCCGGCACGGGCGGAAAAGGTAGATTTTAGTATTCCATATTATACTTCAGTGCAATATGTGATTTACAATAAAGATCGGATGCCTGAGATGCGAGGTGATCACGTGGTGTGGGGGGCTTTACGCGGAAAAGTACTTGGTTCGCAAACTGGCGGAACTGGGTATTTGTTTGCATCAGATGAAATAGATGACGGCGTGCTAAAGGATACGCATACCACTATTAAAGGATTGGATTCTCACCAATTGGCGGCAGATGCGATAAACGCGCATATTATAGATTACGCGATTGCGGATGAGTTGGCGGCACAGTTTATCGTTGAGAAAAATCCAGAGTTGGCCGCTCTGCCGTTATATTATGAAGGAGCGACAATCGAAGAAGATTACCCAGCAGAAGAGTCATATGCCATAGCCGTCAATAAACAGCGCCCAGAATTGTTGGAGGCTTTTAATGATGTGCTTTCGGAAATGTTAGAAGAAGATGAAAATGGCCAATCGGAAATGGATAAATTAATATTAAAATATATGGGGTTAACAAATGGGTGAGTTTTTTGATAAATTAGTGGAACTATTTACAACGCCAGAATATATTGATTCCCTTTTGCATGGTTTTCTTTTGACAATGCAGATTTCATTTTTTGCAATCATTATTGGTTTGGTGCTAGGTACAATAATCGCATTGATAGATACCGCGAAGCCGTCTGGTTGGATGGTAGTACCAAAATTTATAACTAGGGTATATACGACAATCATTCGCGGGACTCCGATGGCTTTGCAATTATTTATTATGTTCTTCGTAATTTTTGCGATTAGAGGATTCCCACAAATAATTATTGCGATTTTGGCGTTTGGTTTTAATTCGGCAGCTTATACGGCAGAAGTAATTAGGAGTGGAATACAGTCGGTAGATAGGGGGCAAACTGAGGCTGGGATGGCGTTGGGTTTATCCAATTTTACGATTTTTAGAAGAATTGTGGCGCCCCAAGCAATAAAAAATATAATTCCGGCACTTGGGAATGAAATAATCACCGTAATTAAAGAGACGGCGATTGTAAGCATGGTAGGAATGTATGATTTGAATATGGCGGCTAAGGATATTGGTTCCGGTCAAAATATGGCGAGCTATATCGTGCCAATGTTTACGGCGGCGCTATTCTATTTGGCGGTAGTATATTTGATTACTTTTGCAATAAAACGGATAGAAAAAAGATTAAGAAAAAGCGACTTAAGGGCATAGGAGTAAAGATGGCCGAGAAAATAATTAAAGTTAAGAATTTAAAAAAAGAATTTGGTAAAAATAAAGTAATCAAAGGAATAGATTTTGAATTGCGAGAGGGTGAGCGAGTGGTAATTTTGGGGCCTTCTGGCTCTGGCAAGTCTACTTTTTTGCGTTGCATTAATCGCATGGAAGAGCCGAGCTCTGGCGAAGTGTATTTTAACGATATTTTAATTACTGACAAAAATATCCAAAAAATGCGTCAGGATATCGGGATGGTTTTTCAGCATTTTAATTTGATTAGCAATTTGACTGTGATGGAAAATTTGACGTTGGCGCCAGTGATATTGAAATTAATGAGCGAAGAAGCGGCAGAGAAAAAAGCGCGGGGTTTGTTGCGGCATATTGATTTACTGAATAAGGCAAGTGCCTACCCAGCGAGTTTGTCTGGTGGGCAAAAACAGCGAATTGCAATAATCCGCGCAATGATGATGAATCCAAAAGTGTTATTGTTTGACGAACCGACTTCGGCACTGGATCCGGAATCTATTGGCGATGTGTTATCTCTAATACATGAGGTGGCGAATTTGGGAATGACGATTATGATTGTAACGCATGAGATAAATTTCGCAAAAGAAATTGCTTCGAGAGTGGTATTTGTAGATGAGGGGCGAATTATTGAAGAAGGCAGGCCAGCAGAATTTTTCGCGCATCCAAAAACTCCCAGAGTGAGGGAGTTTTTGGAAAAAGTGTTGTGACATTTAACGAGTGTATTTTTCGTTAAGATCCGAGTAGTCGTAAAGCTCGTTGCCGTTGAACCAGAGGTCAATTTCTTTCCGAGCTTCTTCGGTGTTGCCGGAAGCGTGAACAAGATTAGGAACTCCGGTACCCTTGGCATCCGAATAGCCAAAGCTCATGTGTGAGAAATCGCCACGAATGGTGCCCATTTCGGCGGATTTTGGTTCGGTGGGCCCGACGATTTTACGAACTAGAGGCACAGCTTCGACACCTTCTAGAACCATGGCGATTACTGGGCCGGTCATCATGTATTCGACATTGTAGCGAAAAGCTTGTTCGCCTCGGCGAGTAATCATTTGGCCGATGTCTTCATAATGCATGCGGTAGAGGCGTTCATCTGGCATAACCATTTTCATACCAACGATTTTAAGACCGACGCGTTCGAACCGCTGGATAATTTCACCGATAATTCCCCGCTGAACAGTGTCTGGTTTTAATACCACCAAGCTACGTTGAATAAAATCTTCTTCTTTTGCCATAAATAAGACTCCTTTTCTTTTATTATACAAGAAGAGACGGGTAATTTCAAGTGTGACCTGTGTGTACTCTGTGAATGTTCTATTTATTTTTTTGATATAATAAAATTATGGATATTTATGACTTGATAAACGATTTTCTTGAACATCTGGAAATTGAATCTGGGCGCAGCAAAAAAACGATTGATAATTACAGATTGTATTTGGAAAGATTTTTGATGTTGTCGCAAGAAATATTAAACAAGGACGTAGTTAAGCCTAGTGATATTGACCGTGAATTACTGAGAAAATACAGGCTAAAATTGAACCGTTATGGTTCAGAAAATGGTGGAGATGACTTACAGACAATCACGCAAGCATACCACTTGATTGCGCTGAGGGGATTCATGAAATATTTAGCGCGTAGAGAGATACGCTCGCTTGACCCATCTTTGATTGATTTGCCGCATATCATTAGGAAGCAAGTGACGTTTTTGCATTTTGACGAAGTGGAAGATATGTTGGCACAGATTGATTTGTCTACGGAATCTGGTTTGCGAGATAGGGCAATTATAGAATTGTTGTATTCTGGTGGCTTGCGGGTGTCTGAGCTGGTGGGGCTTAATCGGGATTCGATAAATTTGGAGCGGCGCGAATTCGTGGTGCGAGGAAAAGGTTCAAAAGACCGGCCAATTTTTATTAGTCAATCAGCGGCGGATAGAGTGCAAGACTACCTTGATGCACGGACTGATTCCCTGCCGGCACTGTTTTTGAATAATTCTAGAAACACGCAGTCCGTAAATACTTCTGGTAATTACAGGCGGATTACGGCGCGGAGTGTGGAGAGAATCGTAGAGAAATATGCAAGATTGGCTGGCATTACGAAGCATGTGTCGCCACATACGTTAAGACATTCTTTTGCCACTGATTTGCTGATGAATGGAGCAGATATTCGATCAGTACAATCAATGCTGGGACATGCAGATATATCAACAACACAAATATACACGCACGTAACTGATGCACATCTCAAAGAAATACACGAGAAATTTCATAGTGAGACGAAATAATAATTAATATGATTGATTTACGTAATTGCTGATGGTAGTAACATAGTCACCACCTGGATTTACTATCCAACCGTTTTTAAATGCGAAGACATTCCAATATCTGCCATAAGAATCACCTTTAGCATCGGCTATACTGTAAGTTTCCACCAGGCTATAATTCCCATCATATTTATTTGCAGCGTTGCCACCTATTGTCAGGTAGGTGTCACCAGTTTCTTCATCTTTAATATAAAGTTTAACAGTGATGCCACTATCTTTAGATACGGATCCACCACAAACCCCTGGGCTATATCTACATATATAGTAATAGTAGTCTCTCCCACCCATAGTATTTAAGATGAAGACTTCATTTTGTGGATGACAATCGCTGGTGCAATCTTGGTGCAATATGGCAAGTGGGGTATTATCTATATCGCTGAAAGAAGTGGCATTAAAATATGCCGTGAAAGCTTGGCCATTAGACTTCCAGCCGATAACGTTGGATTCAAAATCTGCGTTTTGATTCCACTCGGCCACTACGGCGAATACTCCGTTTTTCTTTTGCCATACGGCATAAAGCGTAAGGTTGGTTGGAGCAATAATGCTTCCTGGAGCGTATAGGGCATTCGGGACATTAGCGGTGGGGCTGGTAGACCAGCCTTTGAACTCGCCGTAGGCATGGCGGGGTTGCTCTTCCTCGGCTGAGGGGATAATGCAGGGTTCGTCATAATAACAAACTTGCGTCTTTTGCGATGAGCCAGATTTGTAGCTACCACCATTGGCATTATATGTGATGACGTAGCCTATGCGCTCCCATATGGCATAGAGTGAGAAATAGCTGTTTTCCGTAAGATTGGCTGGAGCGGCATATTCACACGCGCCTGAGCTATTGACCGAAATGAGATTTTTGTATGCGTTAACGGATTTTCCGTCTTCGGTGATGGTGCAACGATTGTTATCATATTTGATTGTGGCGCCGTTACAACTTCCGCCGCTCGGGAGCGATGTACACCAGCCTAAGAAATTGTGGCCCGGCCAGACTGGTTCAACTGCAGAAATAGCCTCGGTGCCCCCGGCTAGGAGTTTCTTACCGATGAGGCCATCCGTAGTGGCTCCGCCATTGCTATTGTCATTATATCTTAACATTGCTACTTTGGCTTCCTCTATTTCAGAGGTTCGTAGCGGATCATACAACCTCACCACAGTAGAAATGGTAGAAGGGGTTTCTCCGTCATTACCATACCAGCAAGTACGAATGTAGAAATCATAGAAGGCAGAGTCACTTTCAGCTGTATTGTCGTCTTTAATGATGTTGGTGGAG
>JAFQXN010000003.1 GCA_017406905.1 Candidatus Saccharimonadota bacterium
GCCCCTGCAATTAATGATTTTTTCATAGTAATTTTTCTCCTTCTGCAAAGCAGAATTATTTTATATTTTGTGTTAAATGTAATGACCTTTAACATTTTTTATTTTACATAAACGGAATGGCATTGTCAATAAATTTTTTAAACTTTTTTTAACTTTCTCTTATGCACTTTTCCACATTTCTATTTTTGGAGAATCTTATTGAGGAAAAATTTAATTTTGACGAATGTAAAAAATATTATGCAATGTTGTATATAATAAGCTATGATTTTTATCAATGGCTTTGTTTTTAAGAGTTTTTGTCGTACTGCCAATCTTGTATGACATTAACTCTATAATGCTTTTTGTATTTAACACAAAATACTAATTAAATTCCATCGAATGATGGGAGGAGAAAAAATATGAAAAAATCATTAATTGCAGGGGCTGGTTTGGCGGCATTTGGCTTCGCTGGTTTGCCTTTTATGGGTGCGTTCGCGACTATTTCTGGTACGCCAAAGACTGATACCCTTCAGCTTACTGTTGCGGATCAGTGTACTTTGACTCGCCGTTCTACTCCGCATGGTGTAGGCTCTCTTACTGGGCTTAGTGGTGCGAGTTGGACTACTTCCGGTCAAGATACTGATGTCTTTGAAGCTACGGTGGTGCCGGGTCTTGCTTATAATGGTATTGCGACTTCGGCATACAATGTTGCTTGCAACCACGCTTCTGGTTATCAGGTAGCTGTCACTCCAACAGCGTTCACTACTACTGATGTGCAAAATGCAAAGACGTGGGCTTACAATGCTGGTGAGTATGCTTCAAGTGGTTCTTCTTGGTTTATAGAGTCTAATGGTACTGGTGCTTCGGATCCAGTTGCCTCTGCAACGACTAATATTGTGGTGACCGAAGCCGATGAGACTACCAGTACTGATTTTGACATCACTTATAATGTGAAGGTTGATGCTGGTCAGGAGATTGGTGGATATAGTGCCACTGCGACCTATGTTTTGACTGAAATTTAGTCAATAAAACTTCCTGGATAGCTACCTATACGATGGCTATCCAGGATCTAGAAAAGTATTCCGGCCGAGCCGACTGACGCTTAGCTCTTAAAATAGAGGATTGTATGCAGAATGAAACAATAAGAAAGAGTGGGCATAAGAAAAGTTGGGAAATAAGCATCGGAATTTTTTTATTGTTGTTTGCCGTTATTTTATTTCTGATATTTTTACTGCATGGTCAAACTATTACATCGGTAGAAAAAATGGAAGATATTTCCAGCGATTCTGTGACTTGTATTGCGGAGGATAGTTTGTACCCGTTTTTTGAGTATGATAACTCTGATTATAAAATCACAAAAATTGATATTATTTTTAATGGTGATGGAATTGGTTCTATAGGGCTCGTTCAGCAAATGACTTATCCAGATAACCATTTAGCTCAAATTAGCGCCACTATTAATCATGGTGATATGAATAAGGCTTTTGGATTGGAGTTGGGGCCAGATGCTTTTCGTGCTCATTATACAGCTATAGATGGAGAGATGAAAATGAGTTTATATGCTACTAGCGGAGAGCTTAATAAATCGGCATATAAATTTTTTCTCATAAAAAGTGATATCGACAACAAAGATGAATATATTGAAAATTATATAAATCAGGGATTCGTTTGTTCTGAAAAAAATAATAATTAAGGAGATAAGATGAAAAGATTGGACAAAAGAAGAATAACAAGGGTGTTGTTTGCGTTTTGCGCATTGGTGATGATGGTACCAAGCGTAGCATTTGCAGCAGAGGGCGATTATGGTATAGGCATGTCTCCCATGAAAGAGTGGATAGTATTAAATGCCGGAGAGCAGTACACGAGTTCTTTTGTAATATCTAATCCATCAACTAACACAACAGATTTTCATTATGTAGCCAATGTGTCCCCATTTTATGTAAATGAGAATTATGATGTTGTTTATGAGGACTTTGGATCTATTAACCAAATGGCCGGCTGGATTACTCTCAGTAATTATGAAGGCATATTGACCCCGAATTCGGCCAAAGAGATTTATTATACGGTGAATGTGCCGGAGGATGCTCCGGCTGGAGGGCAGTATGCGGCTATTATTGTGCAGTCTCAGGCAATGGACTCGGAAAGTAGCTTCAATGATGAAGAAAATGCGGGTTTGCAAATTAATCAAGTATTAGGGATTTCGCATATTATTTATGCTGAGATTTCTGGGACAACTAGACGAAGTGGAGAAATATTAAGTGCTGATGTGCCTGGGTTTTTGTTTTCTGGTAATATTAGTGGAAATTCTACAATAAAAAATACTGGAAATGTTCATGGAGAAGCAAGATATACTTTGCAAGTGTTCCCGTTATTCTCAGACGAAGAAATTTATACGAATGAAGAAAAATCAAAAACGAAGACTGTTGTTCCGGATAGAATATTATATAATGAGACTTCTTGGAATGAAACCCCAGGTATCGGTGTGTTTAATGTGGTTTATACAGTGGAGTTTGAGGGTGTGACAACTCAGGTGAGCAAATTGGTGATTAAATGTCCGATTTGGCTGCTGTTCATTATTATATTTGTGATTTTTGCGATAATTTTCTGGTTAATGATGCGGGTGAGATCACGAAAGAAATCTGGTGGACGCAAGAAGAGCGTTGAAGAAAACACGGAAAAAAGTGAATAAAAAAATGGTAGGGATGCCTGGACTCGAACCAGGGACACTGCGTGTATAAGACGCATGCTCTGACCAACTGAGCTACATCCCCAACTCATAATATTATAGCATATCTGGTGACTTTGAGTGGTAAAAAAGTGGGAGGGTTGGTATAATATAAGCATGAACGGGATTAAGGCGAAGCTGCGGCGAATAAATTATAAGCTGAAGCATGATTATTTGACGGTGGAGAATGTGGTGCTTCTTTTGGCGATTGTTTTATGTTTAGTGTGGACATATCAATCTATTACGGCGATGTCGCGTAACTGGGCGTTATCTGAAAAGCTGACGGCTGAGAAAAAGACGCTGGAATTGGTGAGTATGGAAGTGGAAATGGCAGAATTAGAGAATGATTATTATAGGAGTGATGAATATCAGGAGTTGATGGCGCGGAAGCATTCGGATAAGAAATTGCCTGGGGAGAATATGGTAGTGATGCCAGAAAATTCTGAGACGGCAAAAAATAAGCATAAAGAAGTGGCGGCAGAGAAAGTAGAGAAGAATTATACGAATTTTGAAAAGTGGATGATGTATTTGTTTCCCAGTTATTGATGCGTGATATTGATGTTTGCAGTGGTGTGAAATGTAATTTGAATTGGAACGTGCTTGTGGTATAATGGTGATATGAGAAGCCGTAGGCATGGTTTTACTTTGGTTGAAGTGGCGTTGTTTTTGGCGATTACTGGCCTATTGTTTATAGGGATTGTGGCTGGGGTGCAAAATTCTATGTTTCAGCAGCGATATAATGATTCGGTGCAGAGTTTTGCGGAGTTTTTGAGGAGAGTATATTCGCAAACTACGAATGTGCATAGCGTAGGGAATGGGCGAAGTGATATAGCAATTTACGGGAAATTGGTGGTCTTTGGGCAAGCCGGAGTGAGTGACACTATTTATGTGTATGACGTGGTGGGGAACGCTAGTGGCTCTAGCGCTGGTGGTACAAAAGAAGCAATGAAAGGCGCTAACGCTAACGTAGTGGTGGCGACAAAAGATGGAGTTGCCTTGGCGGGTGAGGTAGAAGAATATAAGCCGAGGTGGGGAGCGGCTATACAAACTAATACCAATACGGCCCAGTTGTTTAAGGGGGCCTTGTTAATATTACGCCATCCGCGGTCTGGTACGGTGAATACTTATGTATACAATGGCAATAATGGCACTTTTAATGTAAATAATAGTGTAAATAATTTGAATAATAGTTCGACAATTAGGGGGTTTGTGAATGATAGTAATTTGAGCGATGCGATGAAGATTAGTCGGATACAGAATGCGCTAAATAGTAATCGTGTTTTGAGTGATGCATGGCTTGATAAATTTGAGATAAAACAGGTGGATTTTTGCGTGAATCCAAACGGTAATCAGGGTGGCGTGCGGCGTGACGTGAGGGTAGTGGAAAATGCGCGAAATGCTTCCGGTGTGGAAGTGATTAGTGCAGACGATCCTAATAGGGAGTGCAAGGAGATATAGAATTAATGAGGTGGTTATATTGTGGTGAAGGTATAAGGAAAGAGCCTGCGAAGAAGGGATTTACTTTGATTGAACTTTCTTTGTCTATTGTGTTTATTGGGATTTTATCCTTAACGATTGCGTTGATTATTAATGATACCGTGAAGACATATCGTAGGGGCCTGACGTTGAATCAGGTGAATACAGTGGGGATGGATTTGGTAGATGATATAAGGGCGGCTTTTCAGAATTCGTCTTCAAAATCAGTAAAGAGTGAGTGCGCGACAATATATGGTAGCGCTAGCGGTGGTGGCGATGTGCAGGCGAGGATTGATTGTGTCAATGATAACGGGCAGAACTTGGTTTCTTTGAGTTGGAATAAAGATGTGAGTGTAGCTGGTAATACGATTAATGTGCCGGTTTTTGGGGCGATTTGTACTGGATCGTATTCTTATATTTGGAATTCGGGGTATTTCTTTAATGGGGGAGTGGGTTCTGGAGCTGCTACTTTGACGGTTGGTGCTGGTACGGATAGCGTTTTGAAGAGCGGATTTAGATTAATAAAGGTAAAGGATAATATGCGGGAAGTTTGTCTTTCTAGCTTGGTGAGCAGTGGTTATTCCAAGAAGAATGATTTTGATGGCAAATTTGTGGCTGCGAGCAGCAGTAATGATGATGTGGTGGAATTATTGGTACGTGATAATAATGATACGAGTATGGCATTGTATAATTTTGAAGCGTTGGCACCGGCGGAGAGCGGCGCGTCAAATGGATTGTTTTATTCGGTATCGTTTATTTTGGGTACAGTTGATGGTGGGATAGATATTAAGAAGAGTGGGAATTTCTGCTTGGCACCGAAAGAATATAATTCTGTAGAGAATTTTGATTATTGTGCGATTAATAAATTTAATTTTGCCGTGCAGGCGACAGGAGAGTAGTAATGAAAAATATATTTAAGAAAAAAAATAAAGAGGGGGCAGCGTCTTTTTATGTTGTGGCTTTTTCTACTTTGATTTTGGTGGTGATTTCGATGAGCTTTGCTGCGGTGATTATATCTGAGGTGACGAGAACCTCAGATGATGATTTGTCGCAATCAGCGTACGATGCGGCGCTAGCGGGAATTGAGGATGCGAAATTGGCTTATTATAATTATCAGCGATGTCTAGAGACCGGGCAGGATTTCACGAATGCACAATTGACTGATGGCAATAGTGTGACCTGTAGCGATATTATGTATTGGATGAAACCGGTGAATGCGGATTGCGATATGGTGGGGCATATTTTGGGGAGGATTGGTAAACGAGAGAGTGGAGTAAACGGTGTATTGATTCGGGAGAAGTCCAGTGGCGATAACAATATGGAAGAGGCGTATACTTGTGTAACGATAGATACTGGTTTGCCGGATTATCGGGCAAATTTGAGTAGTACAAATACGACGAGAGTGGTGCCGGTGAGGTTGGGTGATGGTGAAAGCGTGGAAGCCGTAGATAAGGTGGTAATTAGTTGGTATTCTGGTACAGATGGAAAAGAGTATGCTTGGACGAACTGGACTAATACGAATAATGCGAATGGTGCGGTGACATTTCCGTCTTTGACGAAAGAGGCAGCGACGCCTCCAACTATAGCGGTAGGGCTGGTGCAGACTGGGGGGAGATTCAGTTTGGGGGATTTTGACAAAACTGAGACGGGTGGTAGTATAACTCGGACGAATAGGGGGACGGTATATTTGGTGCCTACCAAAAATCTTAACGCCGCAAAAGGGAAAAATACGCCTGATAATTATATAGGGGCTTACAATAGTACTAGTGGAATAAATTTGATTACAAATTCACAGATAACTAAATCAAATGATCGCACGGTGAAGAATTTGCCTTATGCGGTGTATTGCGGTGAGCCTAATAGTGATAGTGAGTTTGCTTGTTCGGCGACTTTAGAGTTGCCGAACCCAATAGGTGGCGATGGGCGTAATGACGAGACATTTATGTTTGTGGTCTCTATTCCATACGGGCAGCCGAGCACGGATTTTTCTTTGGAATTTTTCTGTGGCAATACTGGATGTGGTGGAGGAGTGATTGGCAGTGAGCAAGGTATAGAGGCAAATCAGGCGACGGTGAGCTCTCAGGTGAGAATCGATTCGACGGGTAGAGCTAATGATTTGTATCGCAGGGTGGAGGCGAGAATTGACACGACGGATACATATTTTCCCTATCCGCTTTATGCGATTGAGTTGCTGGGGGAGAATAGCAGTGAGATTCTGATGAAGAAGAATTTTTCGGTAAACTGTGAGTATCAGAGCTGGAGTGGGTTCCCTAGCACTTGTGGGAGCTAAGGGTTTTAGTGATTTCAGAGCTTAACGGAGATGTGTGGGGGTTTACAGGGGTGGAGTGCGAAAGGGGGTTGACTTATTGGCTATGATTTGGTATAATGGCGGGGTGGAGCGACTTCGTGTTGCTCTGCGGATATTTTGCATCGCGGGGTAGAGCAGCCTGGTAGCTCGTTTGGCTCATAACCAAAAGGTCGTTGGTTCAAATCCAACCCCCGCAACCACGTCTCCCTCCGACATGGAGTACGTGGATTAACAATCAGATTGTAATTCAGGTTGAGTTACCCCCCTAACTCAGCCTGAATTATGGTCTGATTTTTTGATGATGTTCGTTGCTTTGTGTGGCTATTTCTTTTTGGGGAGGAGTTTTTTAGCGGCAAGTTTGATGGCATAATTCCAGCTATTAGCACTGTGAGGAGTGCTGGCGATTTCAAGAACAGTGAGCTTGTGGCGAATTGCGAGAGCGATTTCTTCGGCGATGAGTTCGGCGTGAGGAGCTACGATGGTGGCGCCGATGATGTGGTGGTTTTTATCGGTTAGGAGCTTGATGAAGCCATGGTTAAAATTGTAGATTTTGCTGGCTGGGATGTCGCTTAGTTTAATGAGGGCTTTATTGAATTTGCGGTCACGACGGGCGAGATCATCTTCGTTGAGGCCGACGGTAGCAACCATGGGCAGCGTATTGGTGATGCGCGTAATGCCTAGATAATCTATGGAGTTTTTGGTTTTATGAATAAGATTGGCGGCCAAGATGGAGCCCTCGTATTCGGCGCGTTCAGTGGAGGATTCGCCGCCGATGCAGTCGCCAATGGCGTAGATATTTTTGGCGGAAGTTTGGAATAATTTATCTACTTTGATGCCTTCGTGACTATATTTGACGCCGGCGTTTTCTAGACCGCAGTCTAAATTAGGCTCACTACCAGTGGCTAGGATAATACAGTCTACGCGAACCATTTTTTCGGTGCGAGCGTTACGGAAAATAACGCGCTTGCTGAAATCATCTTGTTCGAGAGCGGTGACTTTAGAGCCAGTGAGAACTACGATGCCTAATTTGTGAGTAAGATAATTAGTAATGACTTCGCTGGCTTCTTTGTCTTCGCGTGGAAGGAGGCGATTGGCTGTTTCGGCGATGAGAACTTTGGCGCCTAGTTCGGCGAAATATTCGGCGATTTCGCAGCCGGTGGAACCGCCACCAACAACCATGATGGCTTTGGGTAGGCGACGAATTTTGATGGCTGTCTCTGGCGTGAGGAAGCCGACGGTATTGGTGCCGGCTATTTCGCTTGTCTTGAGATGTGAGCCGGTAGCGATGATGAAATGAGCAGCGGTGATTTTTTTGCTGCCGATGGCTATGGTGTGATTGTCTAGGAAATTGGCATAGCCGCTGAGACAGACGACGCCGGCGGCTTCGTAGGATTTTTTGTTGTCGTTACTGATATTGATGATAGTGTTAAGTTGGCGTGCGACAATGGTGGGAAAACTAAAGGTGAAATCTTGATTTTTGAGTTCTGGGAAGGAATTGATTTTGGCGTAGGTATGAGAAAAGTCTAAGGAAACGGCGTAGGGAATATCGCGAGAATTGAGATTAGTACCGCCAAAGAAGCGATTCTCCACGAGGGCGACGCGGTTTTTGGCTTTAGCTAGACTAATTGCCGCGGCGGAACCGGCTGGCCCACTTCCAATAACTATATAGTTGAAATCGTATTTTTTGCCCATTTTATATTATTTTATCACGATTTTCGTAAACATAAGCAAAATCGTGGTTGTATTTTTTTAATTCTTTGACGATGGCTCTTTTGAGATCTTGCTCGGTGATAATTTGTTTGGATTTGAAGGATTTTTGGGCGTCTTTGACGGTGCGGGTGATGAAAATTTCTGCGGCGCCGCTAGGAATGCCGAGGGCGCGGGCGTCGACTTTGAGGTCGTGGATGAGTGATTGCTCGTCTAGATATTCCATTATGAATTAATCCTAAAACAAATAATTAGTATAGCGATAGTGAGATAACAGAAAGCAAGGATGAAGCGAGTGAAATGTTTGTCTTTGATGCGCAATTTGATAATGTCGGAGAGATTGCGCCCGCTATGAAAGAGCCAGCGGATGATAAATAGGGGAATGGTGGGAGTGAGGATGTATATGATGGTGAGGAGATTACTAGAGAAATATTCAGTGTTCATCTCCATAATTTCGATGGCAGTGATGACATAGAGTGGGAGAGTGAAGATTAGTTCGCAGGTGCCGGAAAAGGCGCCAAGGGCGAACGCGTCGGAGCGGGTTTTAATGGTTTTAGCTTGATGGTCTAAAGAGGTGGCGAAGTTTCTAGGGATGAAAAGTTTGGTGCCGGTGCCCGGGCGGAAATAGAAGAAAAAGCTGCAAAATGCGAGTACAATAAGGATGCCTGCAGCAATCCAGGCGAAAATGCCTGTCTCAGGGCGAGATTGTCCAATGAAGAGGATGTAAGCAAAATAATAGCAGCAGAGGAAAAGGCAGGCGGCGATAGTTTCGGCGCCGAGGATGAAGAACATGCCGAGATCGGAAGTGCGTTTTTTGGAATATTTACCAGAAGCGTAATGGTAAAAAAGTGCGTAAATACCCGGCGAGAGCTGTAAAAAAATCATGATAAGCATAGCCAGGATGACGATTCCGACAGGGATGAAAACGCTCATGTTAAAATTATATCACGTAGGGGGTTGATTTTCCAGAATGACCGTGATAGTTTGCTGGCATGAAGTTAAAAATATTGACGCAAAAATTATTGATTTGGGTGGTAATAAGCGTGATTTGCGGAGTTTTCACAGGCGCCTGCTTGGTGCAGGCGGAGGGGAATGGTGATGATGTCGCGCAGTCTGGAATAGGGGGAAATCAAGATGTAGAATTACCTGAGATATTTATAAAAGCTGTCAATCCGGGATATACGGTTGATGGCAAAAGCAATGTCGGAGAAATGATAGAGATTGGCAGAAAGAGCTCCGACACACCGATTTCGTTCGCCGGGACCACTGTAGGCTATACTAATTCAAGCGGGAATTATTCTACGTTAGTAGAATTTCCCGAGAACAGTTGGATGTCCGGCGATGTCCTCCTTTTACGCTTAGCAAGCTCGCCAGACAGCGAGCTTGCGGCAGTAAATTATACTAAGACTCTGGCTTTTAAGGCGGGGCTGACTTTGAAACGTGGTGATGAGGTAATAGATGAGGTGTGTTGGACTGGAAAAGATGGATGTTATAAGGATTTTAAGTCAGCTAGTCCTACAACTTTGGTGAGGAATATGATAACGGGGGAATTTGAACATTTAGCGGAATATGAGCCGGTATATGATGCGGAGGCTTATTGGGTAGAGACGGCAAAAGAGGAAGAAGGTTATGGTGCGGTGGCAAGTCAATGTAAGGGGTTGGTGTTTTCGGAGATTTTGAGCTATTATGAGACGACGAAAACGGAACAATTTATAGAATTTTATAATAATAGGTCGGAACAGATACTTTTGGATGGATGTAAAGTGAAATATAAAAATAAGACTTATGAATTAAAAGGAGTTTTAGGGGCAGAGGGGTATTTGGTATATTATCCACAAGGATTTAGTTTGACGAAAAATCCGACGAATGAGAATGTGCTAGAGATTATAGATACAGATGATACAGTGGTGGATGTTTTAAAATATCCGAATGGACAAAGAAAAGGGGCGGCTTATGCGTTTATTGGGTATGATGGCGTGGGGGAAGAGATTTGGAAGGTGACTTATGCGCCGACTCCGGGTATGCCGAACAATTATCAGGAATTTAAAACATGTGAAAGCGGTAAGGTGATAAATGAAGCGACGGGTAATTGTGTGAAGGTCGCAGCGGTGACGGAAAAAATTTGTAAAGAGGGGTATTATTTGAATATTTTAACAGGAAGATGTAAAAAATATGAGACAACTACGGAGAAAACTTGCAAGGAAGGATATTATTTGAATCCAGAGACTGGGAGATGCAGAAAAATTACGGAAAATAAGGGGGCTGATTATGGTTTGGAGCCGGAGAGTTATGAAGAAAATTCGTCTTTTGTGGCACTTTATGCGGTATTGGGGGTGATAGTGGTCGGGCTAGGGTATTTAATCTATGAATTTAGGGGTGAAATAGGGAAATTTATAAAGAAATTATTGAAAAGATGGTGAGGCTAAGAGTTGTTAGGAGTTTTTAAGGATTTTTGGTAGAGTTTGTCAATAATTTCGTTAAAGACGGCTTCACGGGGTTGATCGCCGTTGACTTCGACAAGAAGGTCGAGGGAGTTGTAATGTTGGAGAACGGGGATGGTTTTCTCGTGGAACTCTTTGAGGCGGGTTTTAAAAGTAGCGAGATCTTTGTCGTCTTTGCGCTCGCCACGGTCGTTAAGGATTTTGGCTTCGGAGAAGCGTTTTTCGACATCGGCTTCAGAGATGTTAAGAATGATGGCGGCTTTGATTTCGTGGCCAGCTCCGGCGGCAACCGACATGACTTGAGTTTCTTCACCGGCCCAGCGGCCAATAGAAGACAGAATTAGAGGATAATTGAATAAATCTTTGCGTTCGAAATACGGAAGTACCCATTCGTAAAATACGTTAGTAGGGATGAGAGCTCCGTGTTCAGAATAATTGTGGTGGGTTTCTTCTTCCATAGCACGAATAATCATGCCAGAAGAGAGAAATTTGGCGTCAAGAGCTTCGGCGAGGCGGATGCCTTGAGTGTCTTTGCCGGACATTGGGAGGCCAAAAATATTGATACTGCCAGTGCCGAGCCATTGTTTGATTGTTGCGAGTTTTTCTTCCATGTTTTGATTATATCATACCATCAATATTGGCACTATTGACGTATGAGTGCTAATTTTGTATAATAAAGTTATGGAAATAACAGATAGGCAAAGGCAAATTCTGTGTCAAATAATTGAGGAATATGCTGAGACGGCTTCACCGGTGGGAAGTGTGATGATGGCGCGGCTTTTTGATGTGTCGCCAGCGACAATAAGAGCGGAAATGGCTAGACTAGAAGCTCTGGGATTTATTGCGCAGCCGCATACTTCGGCGGGGCGTGTGCCGACCGATGCAGGGTATCGGTATTATGTAAATAATTTGAGTGAAATGGACGATTTTGGGCGGAGCGATGATTTGGTTAAAATAGAGGCGGAGAGGCGTTCGCTTGAGCGTGGTACGCATGTTTTGAGCGTGAGGGTAAATTCGCAATCTAGGGCAGATGCGGCGATAAGGGGTGCGGTAGATGCTTTGGTGGAATTGACGGGTAATTTGGGTTTGGCAACGATTGATGGACAGCTTTATCTTTCTGGGATTTCGCGACTTTTTACGCAGCCAGAATTTGGTGATACGCGGAGAGTGCAGGCAGTGGCAAAACTTTTGGATAATTTGGAGCCATGGTTGCGTGAGGCGGCTCCGGGTGAGGCTTTGAATATCTTCATTGGCCATGAGAATCCGATTGGTAAAAATTCAGAGGTGGCGTTGATTATATCAAAATTTAGATCACCATTTTCGGATAGGAGTTATATTGGGGTGTTGGGGCCAACACGGCAAAATTATGCTAGAGTGACAGCATTGGTAAGGCACGCCGGTAAGGTGTTGGAAGATATATTATAGATAAGGAGGAAAATGAAAAAGACCGCAAAAGAAGAGGCAAATGTGACAGAGTTGGAAGCCAGAAATACTGAGCTGGAGTCCAGGAACAAGGAGTTGACAGCAGATTTACAGAGGACGAGGGCGGATTTTGAGAATTTTAGGAAGCAGGTGGAGATTCAAAAGGAGAATGAAAGAAAAGCGACGAAGTTTACGACAGTTTATAAAATGTTGCCACTTTTGGACGATATTGATAGGGCGATTGCGTCATACGAGGAATTAAAGCCTTTGGAAAAATCTTTAGAAAAAGTATTGAGTGATTTGGGATTAATGAAGATTGCGTCTGAGATTGGTGCGGAGTTTAACCCTGATTTACATGAGGCGGTGATGGCTAGTGGCGACGGAGAAAAAGAGGTGATTGAGGAGGAATTGAGGGCTGGGTATTATTATGATGGTGAAGTTTTGCGGCCGACGATGGTGAGAGTGAAGAAGATTTGAAGCTGCGGATTGAGACGTGTGGTGTGGGCCACCCCTTGAAAAAGATGAGAAAAAATGATAAAATAAGATAAAGTAAAGGAATTATTTATGGCTGAATATAAGTTGTCGTTGAAAAAACGCGAATTAATTGGTAAAAAGTTGAAAAGTTTAAGAGCAGAAGGACTGATTCCATCGGTAGTGTATGGTGGTAAGGAGCCAGTGCTTTTGTCATCTGAATATGTAGCTACAGAGAAAGTGCTAGGTGGTGCGGGTTATCATTCGCCGATTGATTTGGATATTGAGGGTAAGAAAAAGATGGCAATCGTAAAGGATGTGCAGATTGATCCGGTGTCACGAAAGATTATGAATGTTGAATTTCAGGCGATTTCGGCAAAGGAGGTAGTAGTGGCTACTACTCCGGTGGTGATTGTAAATTTTGAAGATTCTGAAGCGTCGAAGATTTATCATTTTGCTATGACTCAATCTGTGGAAGAGGTTGAAGTGAAGGCGAAGCCGGCGGATTTGCCAAAAGAATTGACAATTGATGCAAGCGGCATGAAAGAAGTTGAAGATAAATTAACAATGGCGGAGATTAAATTACCTGCAGGGGTGGAATTTGCGGACAAAGAGATTGATATGGAGCAAGTGGTAGCATCACTTTATGATCCGGCGGCCGAGGCAGAAAAGCGCGAGGCTGAGGCGGAGGCGACAGAGGAGCCAACTGAGGAAGCTACTACGGAAGAAGCTACTGAAGAACAACAGAGCGATAACGTTTAACAATAAATTACGGTAAACTAAAAATTACAGCATCTCGATTTGAGAGGCTGTAATTTTATGGATGATTATATGTTTCGTGTTATTGCTTTACTATTTTGTTGTAATCTGTCAAGGAAGGCTTGGCGAGCTGTTTCGTTGTTTTGATTGTCCCCTGCCCAGGCAAAAAGAGCGGGATCTTGTAGGGCACGAGCGAAAGAGAAGGTGACTGGCCAAGGAAATGGCCCTTTTTGAGCGATGGCGGAGAGATTTTCGGTGGCCTGCTCTGGGGTTTGGCCGCCAGAGAGAAAAACTATGCCGGCGAGTTCTTCTGGAACGTGTTCGATGAGGACTTTAGCGGTGGCAGAGCCGACTTCTTCTGGGGTAGATGGTTGTTCGTAATCTTTGCCGGCGAGAATCATATTAACTTTTAAAATGCATGCGCGAAGGTTGACGTGATAGTCAGCAAGTTTTTGGAAGAGACAGTCAAGGATTTTGGCGGTGATTTCGGTATTTTGCTCAATGCTGTAGTAGCCACTATAGACTACTTCTGGTTCTACGATAGGGACTAAGCCGGCTGATTGGCAATCTGCGGCGTATTCGGCAAGAATGCGGCAGTTTTCTTCGATAGCATAGTCGCTAGGGGTGATAATTTCGCCGGATTCGGAGAGATGGATTTCAAAGGCGGCACGCCATTTAGCGAAACGAAGCCCGAGGCGATAGTATTCTTTGAGGCGTTCGGTGAGCCCGTCGAGACCTTTGGTATAAGTTTCGGTAGAATTATCAAAGGTGACGAGGCCTTGATCGACTTTGATGCCGGGGATAATGCGGCGAGAGGTGAGGAAATTGACAAAATCTTGGCCATTATCGGCGTATTGGCGAGCGGTTTCATCGAAGAGGATGACCCCGTTGACATATTTTTCTAAATCAGGAGTAGTAAAGAAGATATTACGGTAATCGCGGCGATTATCATAGGTGTCCTCAATGTCTAATTGAGCGAATTTTTTCTTGATAGAGCCACCGGACTCGTCTGCTGCGAGGATGCCTTTGGGCGAAAGGACGAGAGCTTTGGCGATAAGCTCAAGACTTTCGTCAGGATTCATGTTGGCGACGATTTCCTGAAGCTCGTTAAGGGGTAATGTGGCGTTAAGCTTGGAATTTTCAATGTTGGCACGGGCCATTTTGAGGCTGTTTTCGACAGAGTTGCCGAGGATGAAGCTGCCGAGGATAGTGGCGGCAGCATTAGAGTAAACAGAGAGATGCGTAAGCATATCGATACGGTCTACAGAGATAGGCTCGGAGATGTTTTGATAAGTGAGACGATTTTCGGAGATTTGGATGAGTTTTGAGGGAGCGATATTGGCCAATTCAGGCGCCTGTGAAAACTCCGCATTACCTCTGTTATTTTCGTAAAATATCAAATCGGCACGGTCGAGAAGACTGTTGAGGTTGGGATTATCGAGACGGGGGAGATAGAGGACGAGCTTGGTATTAGCAGAGATGTCAAGATAGGCGTGAATGGTTTTAACGGCGGTGAAGTCAAGATTGGCGGAGCGGTCGATATAGAGGTAGTCGTATGCCTCTGTAGGGGCTGTAAAAGTGGTGACAGAATGATTGGCTGGGGTGAGATAACTGACTTGGCCATCAGAGATAAGAATGTAGCGATAATACGAGGCAGGAGAATGAGATGTAAAACCATCATCGGTGAACTGGACGTTGGCGCCAGAGATAGTAGATGAGAGACCGAGTTTTTCAAGAACTTCTAGCGAGATAGCAGCGCCACCGAGGCTACTATTGCGATTGAAAAAGTGGTGCTCGCTGGCGTCAAAACTAATGTCTAGCCACTTGGTGTGATTTTTATCGGTTTCGAAATGCTCAGTACGGGTATCAAGATTTAGATAAACGTCTTTGAGAACGTTGCCCACTATCAGAATATTCATAAGAATATTGTATCATGAAATCTTATTTTATGACGCCTAAAATGCCTTTGAGCGCATAGGCGGTGTCTTCGTGATTGCGGACAGTGATGGTATCAATGCCCATCTGGACGACAGGGTAATCATTGCCGCCGGGTTGTGTCATATCTCCGAAATAGAGAATGTCTTCTTTGGTGACCTTAAGCTCTTCTAGAAGGTGAGTCATGCCGAAAACTTTATTCATGCCAGGAGTGATGGCGTTGATAGAGGTGGTGCCGCCGATTTCGTATTCGAATTCAGGGGCGAGCTCGCGGCAGCGGGCGCAGATTTTTTCGCGCTTTTTGCAATCTGGATCCCAGGCATATTTGGCTTCGGTGCCGGCTTTTTGTCCGAGGGCACTGAAAGTGACTTGAGAGAGGCGATTTTCGATAATCTCGTCGCCGGGTTGCAATTTATCTTCTTCCCAGAATCCTAGCTCACGGGCGGCTTGTTTGAGGCTGGCAGAGATTTTGGCGACTTGTTCATCGGTGAGAGGGTAGTTGTAAACCTGTTGCCATTCTTGATTTTTTGAATTATAGCGGTAATATTGCGTGCCTTGAGCGACAAAGAGATGTAAGTGACTGAGTTGCTCTGGGGTGGGATTTTTGAGACGATCAACGATTTGGATGAGGAATTGGTCGAATTTTTGGCCGGAAATTGGGCAAACCTCGAAATGGTCGAGGCATTTTACCAATAAATCGGCGATGTCGTCGGTAATGGGAGTTTTGGCGACATTTAAGGTTTGATCTATATCGAATGCTAAAACTTTTTTCATAGTTACATTATAACATATAACTTAGAAACTATTTTCTCGGCTGTCGTCATTTTGCTTATGTATTGCAAGTAGAATATTTTCTCGGCTGTCGCCGTTAGTATGTGATATAATCATAGTATGAAAACTTATATTGTGGGCAACTGGAAGCTAAATTTTAGTGTGGGGGAGGCTTCTATATATCTTCATAAACTTTTAAAGGCGTTGCCGAATTATAGGGATGTGGAGGTGGTGGTGGCGCCGTCAACGTTGGCGTTACAGCCTTTGTCTTTACAGATTGATAGACATAAGATGAAATTGGCGGCGCAGAATGCTTTTTATCGGGATTATGGGGCATTTACGGGGGAGATTTCTTTTTCGCAGTTGAGGGGATTAGTAGACTATGCGATTGTAGGGCATTCGGAGCGAAGGTATATTTTTGGTGAAAATGACAAGATGATACAGAAGAAGGTAGCGGCAGCAGTGAGGAATAAGATTACGCCGATATTATGTATTGGGGAGACAGAGTCTGAAAGGGCGTTTGGTGAGACAAGGGATGTGATTCGTGATCAGCTGATGGGGGGATTATCAGAGGTGGGAGATGATGGTATTAGCAAAGTGATGGTGGCATATGAACCGGTGTGGGCGATTTCGTCAACAAAGGCAGCAAAATTGGCGTCGCCGGATGAAATTGCGGAGGCAGTGAAGCTAATTAGAGAGATTTTAACAGAGATGTATGGTGCGAAAGTGGCGGAGAAGGTGCCGGTTTTGTTTGGTGGCAGTGTAAACTCGTCTAATGCTGGGGCGTATTTGACGGTACCGGGTGTGAATGGGCTTTTGGTGGGTGGTGCGAGCTTGATTCTGAGTGAATTCGTTGATATAATCGGGGTAGCAAAAAGAGTTGAGTCATGAATAAGAAATACATAGATTTTGTGCCGGCTAAGTCTAATAGGGGTAGCGCTAGCCGTGGTAAGAGAGTGAACGCTACGGTGTCGGTACGAAGAACAGAGACGATTTATCGGGAGTTGCCGTCTCAGCGGGAGATGGCAGATGTGAGTATGGAGACTCTAACTTTGAAGGAAGAGCCGACTTTTGGTGTGATTGAAGATTTGTCGCCAAAGTTTGTGAATACAGAGGTGCCGAAGCGCCCACTTTCACAGAGTGGCCGAGGCGCAAAGAAGGGGGCTGGCGTGGCAAGTGCTCAGGAGGCGAAGGCTAAGAAAATAGTGGGTAGGCGCACGGGTGCTGTTGTGGAAAACCCTGTGGAAAAGTCTAGTTCTGCTTCTGTGAAGGCGCAGGGCACTTATGGTGTGCCGAAGAATCCGTTTATTAATCAGGCGAAGGTGGCGAAAAGGCCGCTTTCCAAGAATGTTTATCAGAAAAAGATAGAGGCTACAAAAGAGGGGAGTTCTGGGCCGGTGGCGATAATATCTAAGCCAGAGAAGAATTCTAAGGCTGGGTTGATTGTGGCAATTATTTTGACGATTATTCTGGGGGCGGCAGCGGGTACGGTGGCGTTCTTGTTATTGCCAAAATAGGGGGATGTGGTATAATTTAGGTATGGTGGGATTAGCTCAGATGGTTAGAGCGTCTGATTGTGGTCCAGAAGGTCGTCGGTTCGATCCCGATATCCCACCCCATGCATCAGCTCCAGCGGGGTACTGTGAGCTGGGAACTGGAGCGTCCCAAGAGACAAACGGTTCGATTTCGGTATCCCATTTTGTATCCTGCGGGTATAGTACAGTGGTTAGTATGCAAGTTTTCCAAACTTGAGATGAGAGTTCAATTCTCTCTACCCGCACCACGTCTCCCTCCGACATGGAGTAACATACAGAGGGGATTTTGGAAGTTCTAGAGGACTTTCTTTTTTGTGACTACACTTAAATACCATTTGACATTTTCAGGCTAACCGCTAACAGGGCAAAATAGTTACTAAAAAACTAAAAAAGATATAAGAATAAATATTAGAATAGACACAGGCTTTATAATCAAACTCGCTATTGAGAGGCTGCGTTTTTCGGATTTGAGTCCAAGGATACCACATATTAACCATATTAAGAATAGTGGAATGCCGATTGTGTAATAATAAACCCAGAAAACAATCCCGGCGCCCGTTCCGTTCATGATAGATTTACCGTAAACTATTAAGTAGCAGAGATAGTAGCAATTCGGAAACAGCGAGCATACAAACGAGAGATCAGCATTAACAGAACTGCGCTTGAAGACTTGCCGCAAGTTTACTGAGGGAGATAGTTGTGATAGCTTTCTGATTGAGAAAACCTGGCTAACGAGCAAGACTACCAAAACTACACTGGCGAACACCTCTGCTATTACATTAGTGAATCCGGCCGCAAGACCGAACACGATAAAAAATATGGTTGCAAACAGCAGTATCGCATAGACGTTTCTTTTAATTGTGGCCCTTTTCAGGATTTTATTGTTATCATAGTGTTGCGTTTTTGCTCCACTAAACACGGGTGAATTATTAAATGCTTGTGGCTTCATAGTGACAATTGTATCATAAATTCTCGGTATATTGTGAGCCTACGCTATTTTTTGTTAAAGTGAACTTTTGAATTATTGTCGAGGTTGTCGGGCGGTGGCCTATGGGACTTCGGGAGACTATTTTGCAAAAGATCCGGTTATCTGATTTTGAAGATTTGGGATTATTTTTGTTTTTATGGTTAAAGTATTGACAAAAAATGGTATGTGTGATATAATGAGGTTAGTCGCTTGAAATTCGTATTGGAGGTGTATACAATGAGCGATCGTAAGGAAGAAATGTTGAAGGCCGCTGAGGCTGAGGCCGAGAAGGCTAGGAAGGCTGCCGAGGCCGAAAAGGCCAAGGCTAAAGAGGCGGAGGCCAAGAAGAAGGCTGATGCTGAAGCCGAGAAGGCTGAGAAGGCTAAGAAGGAAGCCGAAGCGGAGGCCGAGGCGGAGAAGAAGGCCAAAACCGACCCGATTAAGCAGTTACTCGAGAAGGTCATCGACCTGCAGGCCAAGCAGGCCGAGAGGCTGGATGGCATCGAGCAGAGGCTCGAAGCTCACCAGCCTGGCGCTGAGCCGGAAGTCCATTTTACTATGGACGACCTGGAGCTGCTGGCCGATGACGATGCAGACGAGGTCTGCGAGCTGATGACCGATATCATGGCCTCCAAGGCCATCATCAGCGAGAAGCTGGCCGAGGCCAAGAAAATCCATAGGGATTTTGAAAAGACCTTCAAGAGCCTCTTCGGCTAAGCTAACTCTCTTACCCCCTGCACTTTAGAACTGGCTCGATCTGCGGATCGGGCCTTTTCTTTGGGCTACTTTATTTGCAAAATTGATAAAGATTATGGTTTATATATTGACATTTTTGGTAAAGTGTGCTATAATGGAAGTAGTCTGAGTTTTGGGAGTTAATAAAACGACGAAGACCATTAACAACCGAATCATCCCAGCTTCAAATAGAGGCTGGATGCTATCTTATTTCCCCCCACTTCCGGGGGCGAGGCCTCCGGTAAAATCTATTATAAGGAGGCTATGAAAATGGCTAGTAGTATTGTTTTTGCCATTATCACGGCAGTCACTTTTGGGCTGTTGGCGTGGCACTATGACGCGGAAGGAAGAGGAATCAGAGCGGCTTTGGCCGGCATAATTGTCGGAGCCCTGGCAGGGGCAATCCGGTACTTTGTGCCGACCATGCCCATAGTTTTAGCATGGGTTGTCTATGCTGCCGGATTGGCCTGCTTTATAGAGTTGGCCTATGCTGGCAAGAAACTACTAGTTTCTTGGAAGGAATATGCAGGGTTTTTCGTTTTGACGTTGTGCGTGTCTGCGTTTACGCGGGCGGCAGCCGAAGCGATTTACCTGGAGCATGAATTCCTTTACAATCTGGTGAGGTTCATTCCCGTTGGAATGGAGATTGTGGTTTTGGCCTATATGGCCATAAGCCTGCTCCTATTCAAGCGGGATTTGAACAGAAGAACCAAGACGAGCGAATGGAACCATGGCGTAATTGCTGCTATTGTTGGAATATTGGCGGCACTGCTGCTGATCTTTTCGGCATGGTACTATCTGTGGCCGACGGAGAAGCAGGAGATTGGCCCCGATGATACGATTGTGGCAGCAGAAAATGACGACGAAGACGATGCTGTGATAGCGGATGGCGATGACGACGACACGACGGGTACGGTAAGCAGAACAGTGTACCAGTGGTATACGTTCTATAACTCTGATTTGCAGAATGACGCGGACGAGTCTAATGACTTTAATTTTGGCCCGAACCCTTATGACGGGCTGAAGTTGGCATCGGACTATGATGCGGATTTCCGTGAGAGATTGTGGAACGATCCGGCGCTCGGGGCGGCGGATCTGGCATGGTTTGACGCCAATCTTGGCACTGATTACCTTGGAACGTTCTACGAGTCTTGCAAAGGAGATTGGGCGCAAACCATCAACGAAGCAAAGATTTATTTCATGAACTACCCTGAAGGTTACCATAATACTCTGGAGGCATTTTTCCAGTATCTTAATCACGCCTCTAAGGTATCGGTATATCATGTGACATCTGGTCTGACCGACCAAATGTACATGAACCCATTCACCGCGGATGGCGTGCCGTCGGTAGTGGTGATGGAAACACTTGACCATCAAGGGCACTTCTTGAAGTACTCTTTCAAGATTAAGGGTTCTGATACCGGCGTGAGTCCATTAAGTGGAAATAGTGGTGGTGGAAACGGCGAAATCTGCGTAATGTACCGCATGGATTGTGGATATCAGCCTACGAACTGTGCGGAGAAACTGGGGATTGCTCCCCAGGAGGCACCGAATACGCCTAAACCGGTGACTTCGACGCCCACTACGCCGACGAAACCGAATACGCCTTCGACGCCTACTACGCCGACGAAGCCTAAGACGCCTACTACGCCCTCTACGCCGACGAAGCCGACGACGCCAACGAATCCGGTAACGCCCACGCCGACGCCGACACCCACTCCTACTCCGACGCCGACTCCGACGCCCACGCCCACGCCGACTCCGACGCCTACTACGCCCTCATATGATAAGGACCCGACTAAGGGGACACAGGGCGATGTGGTGAAACCTAACGACAACCCTGGCCCGGGGCCGAATACAAACAATGGCAACGGAGCCACGACGTCCACGAAGGAGCAGCCAACTAATTCGAGGACTTACCCGTCCTACAACGATTACAAAAACGATGTCCAGGACATGGATAAGACCAATCAGACTCAGAGAACGGGGTCTGATAATAATACTCCTTCGTATACGCCACCAACAACAACGACGAATAATACTACAACTAAGCCCACCGTTGACAACAACGGAGACAGGGGCAATGGTGGCGCGGGGATAAATACCCCGACAACAACTACTAAACCTGCGACGACGGATACGGGTAAACCTATATCCAACGACGCTTCGAATCCTGCCGGTGCCTGGGGAGGCCCGACGGATTGACAATAAAAAGATAGCATTGGATGAGAGGGTTTTACACCCTAGCACTTTACCCGACCCGGCAGCTTCGGCTGCCGGGCTCATCCAAGATTATCCAAGACTGAAGAGAGATTTGAGACTGAGATGATTCGGTTGTTTAGACGAAGATTAACAATACGGCTAAGCAAATATTAATTAGAAAGGATTATAATGAGTAATATTTATAAAACTATTCTTAGTGTGTCGGCGGCCGCGATTGTGGCTGGCGTAACGCTAACTCCTGCGATGGTGAATGCTTGGGGCGATTCTAATAATGGTCGTGCAAGCTATACGATTGCAGAAATTAACGAGGGTAAACTCGGTAATACTATTACGTTTAACTCGATTTCTGACGGTAAAATCGGGAACGAAAAGAACTTCGTAGGCGCGAAAGTTGCAGGTGCCAAAGTAGACACTTGGAATGCGGATACGATTAACGTAAAAGATGGCGAAACTTATACGATTCGTCTTTACGTGCATAACAACAACCCTAAGGGTGTAGAAGCGGTGGCTGAAGGTGTAAAAGCTAATTTTAGCTTGCCTACTACCGTAGCAAAATCTCATACGATTATTGGTTATTTGAATTCAACGAACGCAAATCCTGGTACTTACTGGGATGAAGTGACTTTGACTTCTAATGATAACTTTTATTTAGAGTATGTGGACGGTTCGGCGAAATATACGAACGCTAAAATGGGCACGGTTGCTCTTCCAAATGAAGTAGTGACTTCTGGTGCAACGTTGGGTTATGACGCTTTGAATGGTAGAATTCCTGGCTGTTATGAATTTGACGGTGTAGTGACTATTGATGTGAAAGTTCACAATTCTGTATCGGCGAAGGTTGCTAAAACTGTACGCCTTAAGGGTACAAAAGAGTGGGGTGAAGTAGTAAACGCGAAGGTGGGCGATGAAGTGGAATATCAGATTGAATTTGTGAATTTACTTGCTGATCAAGTAAACAATGTGATGATTCGCGATGTGTTGCCTACTAACGTAGAATATGTACAGAACTCTACTTATCTTTACAATGCGCAATACCAGAATGGTACTTTGCTTTCTGATAACACTTTGACAACTACTGGTATCAATATTGGTAGTTACAGTGCTAAGGGTAATGCTTATGTACGCTTTACTGGTAAGGTCGTAGACAAGAGCTTGGCTTGTGGTTCTAACCAGTTAGTAAACTGGGCAAGCTCTACCGTGAACGGTACAGTCACCAAAGATGACGCTTCGGTCATGGTAAACAAAGATGATGCAAGCTGTACAACGGTGAATCCTACTCCATCAGTAGATAACCCAGTGGAAACTCCCACCACTATCGTAAATACTGGTGCTGGTACGATTGTGACTGGTGCGATTGGCGCTGGCGCGGTCGTAACGACACTTGGTTACTATATTGCTAGCCGTAAAAAGTTGATGTAAGTCTAATACGACCGCTTTACGTAAAGGGGGAAGGGCGGGACTAAGAACGAGCCGGAGTGATCTGGCTCGTTTTTGTGGGTTTGGTGGGTTTGGTGGGTTTTGTGGATTTTGTGGGTGGAGATTTTTACGCGGATTGGAAATGGTTATGCTATAATGGGGGTATATGAATCCGTCATACAAGAGATTTTTGCGTGTAATACTGGCGGTAGTGGCAGTGTTTTTTGGCGTGATGCTTTGGGATGGTGATGTGTCGGCGACTGGTACGGTAGGTGATAAATGTTACCAGTTAAAGTGGTATACTACGGTGACTAAGACGACGCAATCGGCTAATAAAGGTAGAGAGACTGAGGGCGGAGTGGTGCAGGAGACTACGAACGACCATGTATCCAATAGGGTTTGTTATGATGAAAATAAGATGACGATTTATGCGGAGGAGATTTCAAATGGTGAGCCGATGGCTCTAGGTGTGCAAGGTGAAAATTTGTGTTTAATGCTATCTCAAGATGATGGCAGCTATAAGGCGGAAAAATGTACGGCAGATTGGAAGACGAACTCGGCTTTAACTGGTTTTACCGTATTTGATACTGGTGCATTGTCTAAGTTGGGGACGGCGGCTGGGGTAAATGCGGCGCAAGTGAGTGCAGGTGGTGTCAAAGCAGATGACCGTGGTGAGGATTTTAAGGAAGCCGCACAGCTAGCTTTAACGGATGCTGAATTAGAGACTTTGAGAAATGTAGATACGGTGAGGGATGTGGTAGCGGAGCAATCGCAAGCAGAGCAGAGCGCAGCGACTGAAGCGAAAGAGGAAGAGGAAAAGGCAGAGACAAATTGTGCGAGTTCGGGGGCGGGTAGGTCGCTGGGGTGGATACTTTGCCCAATACTGCAGAACTTAAGTGAAGCGTCGGAAGATGTATATAATGATTATGTATCGCCGGCTTTGCAAGTGGACCCGCAGCTTCTATCCAATGGTGAGGGCGGTGGAGCGCGAGTTGCTTGGGAGACCTTTAGGAATATTGCAAATGTGGCATTTATTATACTGCTCTTAGTGGTGATATTTTCGCAGCTGACTGGTCTCGGGATAGATAATTATGGAATTAAGAAAATCTTACCGAAGCTGATTGTGGGAGCAGTGCTAATTAACCTTTCGTATTTGATTTGTATTTTGTGTGTGGATTTGTCTAATATTATCGGGAATGGCATACAGGCTTTGTTTGATAGTTTGCCGGCGGGCGAGATACCAGATACGGTGGCAGGGTATGATTTTGAAGGAAACGTAAAAGGATTTGCAAGTGTAGGACTTTTGACATTATTTGGCGTGGGTGCGGGGGTAGCGATTATTGCTAATCCGGCGATACTTTTGTCGCTTTTAGTATCTGCGCTCGGCATTGTGATTGCGATGTTCTTCTTGTTTATCTTGCTGGCGGCAAGGGAAGCAGCAGTGATAGTGCTGGTGGCTATATCGCCGCTGGCTTTTGTGTGTTTTATGCTACCAAACACGAAGAAATATTTTGATAAGTGGTATAAATTGGGGCAGGCGATGCTGCTGCTTTATCCGATTTGTGGCTTAATGGTGGGGGGTGGTAATTATGTGTCTAGATTGCTGTTGGTGGCGCAAAGCGGTTCTGATGAATCTGGATTTGCGGCGGCGCTGATGGCGATGTTGGTGGGGGTGGCGCCGATATTCTTTATTCCTTCGCTGCTTAAGGGCTCGTTCTCGGCAATGGGGAAGCTGGGCACATCTTTGGCGGGGCTGGGTAGGAGAGCTGGGCGGTCTGCGACTAGCGCGATACGTGGTACGGAAGGTTATAAAAATGCACAGAAGATGGGGTTGGAGCGAAGTATCAGGGTAAAGGCTGGCTATAATGAAAAGACTGGTAGGTTGAATGCTTTGGGTAGAGCGCAGTCTAGATTTGCGCGGACTGGTATAGGTAAATTGGTGGGCTCTAACAAGCGACAGGCAGCACTTTATGAGGCGGCAAAGAAAAATGCTACAGCTGGAGAAGAGGCTACGGCGGGGCTGACTAATGCTTTGGCAAAGAGCGATATGGACAGGTCTAATCAGACACCAGAGGAATATTACACCATACAATTTAGGAGGGCTGCAGAGAAAGGCGATGTGACGGCGATGAATTCGGCGATTAGCGCAGCGGTGTCTTCTGGGTATCTTAAGGATAAAGATATAGCGAAGATGATTAGAAATGCGCAGAATGATGGCGCGATTAGATTTAGCGATAATGCTACTAAGACATCCTGGATGCGTGATACCGCGACGAAATATGGTAGTGGCTTCTTGGCATCTGATTATGAAATGAGACATTGGATGCAAGGTGGAGGCGTGAAAGATTTGGGCGGTTATGGTGAATATGCGCATGAGAATATTGGGGCGGATGATTTGAAGCCAGAAGATATTACGAGATTGTCTGGTGATGCGTTGGCTGGTATGGCTTTGGCAGGGAAGATTGACCAGGCGATGGCGCAGCGTGTGATTGCATCTAATCCGAATATCTCTGCAGATAAGAAGATTATGCTAGGGGCGATTGCGAGTGGTAATGCGCATGTAACTAGCGCAAATGATTTCAAAGAAGAGGCGAAGGCTTTGGCGGCAAATTCTGGAGCGAATACATGGGGCGATGGGCGAGCGTTTGAGCAGATACAAGTAGGCGATGGTAGGGAGATTGAAATAAGGAACGAAAATGGAGAGCCAGTTGGAACTAGGACGGTGAGAGATCGGGTGGAAGCGTGGGCTTCATCTACGCCGCAGAATGTCAATGTAGTGCAGAATTTCTTAGGCGGAGGCTCGCAGATTGAGCCCGTAGATGTGAATTTGCGTGGACAAGCGAGCCAAACTAGCGGCGGTGATGATAAGCCAGGGCAGCCTGAGGGGGGACAACCTGAGAGTGGGCAGTCGAGTGGTGGTGGAGAGTTTGATGTGAACCATTAGTCGCAAAAAGGTATTGCTTTTTGGCGGGGGGTGGGGTAAAATTAAATTATATTTAGGTCACAAATAGGTCACAAAAGAAGGAGCAAGAAGTGAAAATTGTTGCAAACAAGATAGGAAAACGCGCAGGGTTCTTGGCGGTGTTTTTGGCGTGGGCGTTTTTTGGTGTCTTGGGTGTGTACGGGATTGGGGACGTTTTTGCCACCACCAGTACTATCACTATGACTATAGACGGCAATGATACTGCTACCACCACTCTCTCCATGAACTTATTACCAACCACTGCTGCTGGTACCTTCGCTAAATCTAGTAATACCACTATTGGTGTTACTACAGATAATTTCAGTGGCTATACTTTAGGAATCAAAGCAGATTCCACCAGTGCTACTCCTACTAGCCTGGTAGATACTAATAATAATACTTTCACTACTATCTCTTCTGCTCTTACTGAATCTGACTTCTCTGCAGAATCTGGCACAGACTATAATAACAAATGGGGCTATATGCCTAGCCAATATATCACTTATAATAACAGCATTGCCACTGTGGTACCTAATACTGGTGATAATGCCGTCTTTCTCCCATCTCCTACCACTTCTGGTGATACTCTCGCTAAGACTAATGCTGCCAACGTAAATAACGCTGTAGATGAATATACTATTGCTATTGGTGCTAGAGCTACCATTAATACGCCTATTGGCGCTTATTCTAACACTTTCATCATCACTGCTGTAGCCAATCTCATAGATTATTCCATCTCTTACAATAAGAACACTACAGAGACAGTATCCAATATGCCTTCTTCTGCTACTACTGGTAGTGCGGATCACAGTACTACTACCATTCCACTTTCTAGTAATGTGCCTACTAGGACGGATGGTTATGCTTTCTTGGGTTGGTGTAGCGTAGCTACAGTAAAAAGTGGTACTACGGATACTTGTAGTGGTACCGTATATAATCCAGACGGTGGTGGTACGAACTTAAATTACACAATTAATCAAATCGCTAGTAATACGAATATCACCCTTTATGCGATGTGGGGTATTCCACCGTATGTAATTACTTGGGATAATAACTACTCTGGCTCTAACCTTGCCGCTAACACTACTACTAATGTATATAGTGGCAGTGCAGTAGTATTACCGTCTACCCCTACAGCGCCTACTACTCAGTGTAATGGACAGGCTTGCTACTCAAGCTTCAAAGAATGGAACACTAAGGCGGATGGCTCTGGTTCTACCGTCACAGCATCTACAGTGCCCACAGGCGATACTACCTATTATGCGATTTGGAACTTTAATAGCAATACTCTCCAATCCGTCACCGCTGCTACCTGCCCGACTTCTGCTACGACGGTATATGACGCAAGAGACGGTGAAGCCTACAAGATACAGAAACTCGCAGACAATAATTGCTGGCTCTTAGATAACTTAAGGCTTGGTGGTGATACCGCTATTACCCTGAAGGCAGGGGACACTAATAGTGAGACCAGAGAGACTGGCAGAGACGCAAACGCCAATGGTGTAGCGGTAAATGCCTTTACCCTTCCGGCTAATGGGGCATGGACAAGTAGCACGCAGAATAGCTACAATGTACCGTATATCGCATCAAGTGGCGATTGTAATAATACGTATTGTACTAACACTCCTACTACTGGTAAATGGACGAAAGATAGCACCACGACTACTTACGGTGCAGGTAGTGGTAAGGTAGGTGTATACTACAATTACTGTGCGGCTAGTGCAGGTACTTACTGCTATAACTCTGGTGCAGGCACTGGTGATGCATCTTATAGTGTTTGTCCGGCTGGCTGGAAGATGCCGACAGGTGACCAGGCGAATGGTAGCTATTATTATCTCTTCAATACTGGCTATAGTGGCAACAAGACCGCAACTAATTCTGGTAGCCTTCAGTATAACCTTTCTACCCCTCTCTCAGGCTACTTCTACTCCGGTAAGGCGTACGGTCAGAGCAACTACGGCTACTTCTGGTCCTCGTCGCGCAGCCGTGGTAACTATATGTACTACCTGCGCGTTGACGCCTCGGGTGTCAATCCGCAGTATGACTACAATCGCTACAACGGGTACTCTGTACGCTGTATGATTAAGGCGTCTTAGTCCTTCCTGTTTTCCGGGCGTGAGTTCCCCGCTCTCTAGACTGAA
>JAFQXN010000013.1 GCA_017406905.1 Candidatus Saccharimonadota bacterium
AAAACTTCCCATCCACATACACTTCCAGCGGATAGAATTTCGTAGTTTCTTTTACTTCAAACACTTCGTCCAGCCTAAATATCTTCAATGTCCGTGCAAGATCATTAAAATTACCATACGGCAATACCGCATATTTTACCTTTTTACCAGATCTCAAAATCGCATTAACCGCAACCGCCGCCGTAGCGTCACCACCCGCCGCAATCACCATATCTCCATCGGCAAGTACCATCGTAAGTCGCTCGATATTTTTCTCAAACTTAACCTTATTTATTGCAAACTTACCAACCGTATAGCCGCTAAATTCACCAATTCGCGCCAGCACCTCTTCCTTCACATGGATATATTGCGAAGAATTTGGATTATAGACTATAATTAATCTCTTCATTCTGCCTAGCTACCAAATGGCTTAAAGTCCGGGATTAACCAATTCAATACCGCAAATATCAAAACATACGCCACTACGCCAATCACAATTTCAAAAATTCGTCGCTTAGACTTACGTGTACGTTCCTCATTACCACCCGCCGTCATATACTGAATACCAGATACCACTACGCCAATAGTCGCTAGAATACCAATCCCCACTGTCATAATCCGCACCACCAAGTTCAAAATATTAATCACCCCTGATCCCTTACCATCATCACACGAACAATTGACCGGTTGCCCTCGTTCATCAACTCCAGATTCACCCAAAATAGCAGTCACAACACCTTGCTGACCAGAAGAAATACACGTACAACTAGCCGCATACGCCGGCGCACTCGTCGCCATCGGCGCCGCCATCATACTTGCCCCCATCGCCACCGCTAAAATACTATATAATATCTTTTTCATATTTTCTCCTATTTTAGATACTCGTGTAATTTCTTGGTATCTTTGTTCTTGCGCAGCTTCGACAACGCTTTTGCCTCAATCTGGCGAATCCGCTCGCGCGTCACATCAAACTCGTTCCCGACCTCTTCTAGAGTATGTGGGCGCCCGCCGCCAATCCCAAACCTGAGGCGAATAATCTTTTGCTCGCGGTCTGTCAGCGTCGCAATAATTTCAGATAGTTGCTCTTTTAGAATCTGATTTGCCGCAGAATCCTCTGGCGAATCGCGTTCTTCGTCTTCCACAAAATCACCAAGCACCGAATCTTCGTCATCACCCTCACGCCCTACCGAAGCATCGAGCGACGCAATATCTTGCTTAATTCGCATTACATAGTCAATTTTCTCTGGCTCAAGGCCTAGCTCTTCGGCAATTTCTTCGTTAGTCGGCTCGCGATTTAGCTCGGTTGTGAGCTTCCTTGTTGTCCGAAGCACCTTGTTAATCGTCTCTACCATGTGAACTGGAATCCGAATCGTCCGTGCTTGGTCGGCAATCGCCCGCGTAATTGCTTGCCTCACCCACCAAGTCGCATACGTAGAAAACTTAAAACCTTTCGCTGGGTCAAATTTCTCTACCGCTCGCAGTAACCCAGTATTACCTTCCTGAATTAAATCTAGAAAATCCAAACCTCTACCGCCATAGCGCTTCGCAATTGACACCACAAGACGCATATTGCTCTCTACCATTTTGTCTTTGGCTTTCTTGTCACCCTTGACAATGCGGTCTGCAAGATCCGCCTCTTCTTCCGGCGTAAGCAAAGGTATCTTACCTATCTCACGAAGATAAAGCCTCACCGAATCGTCCGCAAAAGCATCAACATTCTCCGCCGTAATTGCGAGATCTTCATCGCTAAATTCTTCTTCATTTTCAAGATCGTCAGTCTCCGGCTCATCAAAATCAAAAGCCAAATCCTTAACGTTCAAAATATCATCATTAGCGCTCATTACATTAAAGTATAGTCTATTTTGCCATATTTTGCAAGTCTAGAATTTCCCGAAGTATCTGTTCATATTCATCATCGTCCTCATCTAATTCAGCCAATTTCTCATTTAGTTCTTGAATTTTTTGTTTATTTACTTCCACATTGTAACGTCGCATCAAATCAGCCGCTTCTTTTTCATAATCTGGTTTATCAATCTCTTCGTGTTCTTTATTAAAAATCAATTCTAGCTCATCCAGTCTCGCGTCCGACTCTGGCGCATCAAGTGGAATTTGCGTCTTAGTAATACCGCCAAATATTTTAAGCGCCAAAAGCGAATTTTCCATCTTCTTAATGTTGTCGGGCTTCGCTTCAGTTTTTGGTTTTTTTAGATGTTTCTTCGCCGCCGCCTCCTCTAGCTTCTGATTTAGCCTCTCACCTTTTTCACGTAAAATCGCTACTTCAACGCCTAGTTTCTTTGCAACTTTTTCTTCGTAACTTGCCCGTTCCACTTCATCATTCACATAACCGAGCAATTTCAAAGCCACATCAGAATACTTTTTCTTGTCCGGCGCTATTCTTAGATTTAAATTTTCTTCATATTTCATAAGTAGCCAGTCCACCGCCGGCACGCGCTCCTCTACCGCTTGTTGCCAGAGCGCAGGATCACGCTGAATTAGCTCGTCCGGGTCTTTTGCTCCATGATAATTAGAAATCACGCTAAGGTCTATCCCTAAATCACCAGCCAACATTATCGCGCGCTCCGTCGCATTTACGCCCGCCGCATCACCATCAAATGCCAGTCGTATATCCGAAGTTAAATTCGACAACATTTTAAGATGCTGTTCCGTCATTGCCGTACCGCTCGTCGCCACCGCCTCTTTCACGCCAGCCTGATGCGACGAAATCACATCCATATTCCCCTCTACAATCACCACAAACCCATTTCGCCGAATCGATTCTTTAGCATTATGTAGCCCAAACACAAACCGCGATTTATTAAACAAAATCGTGTCTGGCGTGTTAAGATATTTTGGCTCGCCCTTTCCAATTACGCGCGCCGTAAAACCAATCACATTACCAGTCGTGTCCACAAACGGCACCATCATCCGATCACGAAACATGTCCGACTTAAACCTATTAAGCAGCCCCGCATCATCTAGCTCGCGCTCCGTAAAGCCACGTTTTTTTAGCACTTCTATCAGCGCCTTGCCACTCGCTGGCGAATAGCCAATCATAAACTCTGCCACCGTACCCCGATTCATGCCTCGCTTGTAAAATACATACTCGCACACATCTTTGTTGCGCACCAAACACGCTTGGTAATATTTCGTCGCAAGCGCCAGCGCCTCTTTGGCGCGCACTTTTCTTTGCGTTACCCGCGAATCCCCACCAGTGTATTTCGTAAGATCTACGCCAGCCTGAGCCGCCAACTTTTCCAGCGCCTCACGAAAAGGTATCCCCTCTACTTCCATCACAAAAGTAAATATATCTCCGCCCTTATTTGCCGAGAAATCATGCCAAATCCCCTTTTCTGGCGAAACCATAAAACTCGGAGTTTTATCCACACCCCACGGCGAATGCCCTTTGAGATTACGCCCAGCCCGTTTCAATTCCACATAGTTCCCTATGACGTCTTCAATCGCCAGCCTAGATTTAATCTCCTCCTTCGCCTCATACATGATATAATTATATCATGGATAACAAAGAATATCTTAAACAAATCTCTGGACAAGTCCGTCCAGCCAAATCTTCTAAGATGAGTTTTCTTAAATCTCCCATCGTCAAAATCGCCGGCATCGCCATCATTGTAATGGTTGTAATCATCATTTTTAGTAGTATCATTTCTGCCGGCAAACCCAGCCTCGAAAACCAAAACATTTCCCTCAAACTTCACATCGACAATACGCTCGAAATCATTTCCGAATTTCAACCAAGTGTCAAATCATCCGACCTCCGCTCCTCGTCATCATCACTTTATGCCGTCTTATCAAACACCAGCCGCGAGCTCGGTACTTATCTC
>JAFQXN010000004.1 GCA_017406905.1 Candidatus Saccharimonadota bacterium
ATTATTATCTCTTCAATACTGGCTATAGTGGCAACAAGACTGCAACTAATTCTGGTAGCCTTCAGTATAACCTTTCTACCCCTCTCTCAGGCTACTTCAACGCCGGTAAGGCGAACAATCAGAGCTACTACGGCTACTTCTGGTCCTCGTCGCGCTACAATGGTAGCAATATGTACTACCTGTACGTTAACGCCTCGGATGTCACTCCGCAGGATGTCAACATTCGCCACAACGGGTACTCTGTACGCTGTATGATTAAGGCGTCTTAGTCCTTCCTGTTTTCCGGGCGTGAGTTCCCCGCTCTCTAGACTGAAGAAAGCGCCCCGAGCCTAGGCGAAGGGGCGCTGAAAGGTAGAAACGTAATGAGTAAAGTAAAAAAGACGACTAATAAACAAATGGAGTTGCCGTTGTCTGGCAAGAAAGATAAGGAGACGGCGGCTGCGCCGCCGGCGACGCATTTAATGAAAAAAGTAGCGTCTTTGGCGCCAAATGCGAAGAGTATGAAAAAAGTTTTTTCCGATGAGGAAATCGCGGAAATTTTGGATAAGAGAGATGCGGGTGAAGGGCTACTGCCGGAGGAAAAGGTAGCCATCAAAGATAAATATCGCAAGATAAAACGGCAGGTAAAGGAAATGGAGAAAGGAAATCAATCTAGGGTGATTGTATTTCCATCTTTGCCAAGTGGTGATGGATGGTATAAGGTAATTGAATTTTCGGCATTGTATTATGCATATCGTTTGGCGGATAGGATGGGGCGTAGTGCACGAGTTTACAAGGATTCAGATAAATTTTCTAAAGCTATTTATTCGGCGACCTTTCAGAATATTGAGAAATTTGTAGACCAATTTGAATGGTTGGAGAGTCCGAAATTGGAAATAACGGCAGACGGAATATATATTTTTACTTTGCAAAAACCAGTATCTGATGATGAGGTGGGGGCACTAAGACGGACGGAAGAGACGCGACGCGAGAAGTTGCATAATATTTTGCGTCCGCGGGCGATGGACCCGGCGACTTATCAAGCGATATTGATGATAATACGACAAGTAGCGCCGCGGGTACGGAAATTAGAAAAACAATATTATTATACGACTGGTGAGGGAATGGTGAAAGATATTCAAGAGCTAATGGCGGTGTATTTTGATTTTGCAAATGGAATATACGATAGAAAAGAAGCGGGGATAGAACTTTTGAAAATTGTGAATAGGTTATTGGCAGGGTTAACGGTGCTAGCCGAAACGAGAGTGTGGCCATACGATATATGTGCGGTAATTGGTGAAAATATAGCAGAAATAAAAAGATTGGTAGAGAAAGATTTTAATGTGAGAATTAAAGAATGATGGGGGATTTTTATGGTTTGATAGAAAATGCTTCGGACGAAATGGTGAAGGAGTGGCTAGAGAGCGATCCGAAGAATTTGTTATTTACGGAATTGTATATTGCAGAATTGGCGGCGAGAAAGGGTGGAAAGCGAAAAACTTATGATACGCATGCGTTTGAAGTGAATTTGTTTGAAAATTTAATACGGCTAAGGGATGCACTATGGAATTATGACTATGTGCCGAGCAGAGGGACGGCGCACGTGATTTTTGATCCGGTGCAGAGGGAAATATTTGCGGCGCCGTACGTGGATAGGGTGGTGCATCATTATATTGTGAATGCTTTACTGGATTGGTGGGAGAGGAGATTAAATTATGATTCTTGTAGTTGCAGGAAAGGAAGAGGAACTTCCTTTGGGATAGCGCGACTAGACCATCATGTGAGACAAGTGTCGCAAAACTTTACGAGGCCGTGTTATGTAATAAAAATGGATATATCTGGGTATTTTATGCATATTAAGCGCGATATATTATACGAGCGAGTATTGTGGGGGTTAGATAGAGAGTTTGAAGGATGTAAAGACAAGAGATATAAGATTTTGAGGCACGCTATACATGAGGTGATTTTTGATAATCCAGTACGTGGGGTGAAGATACAAGGTTCGTATGAGGATTGGCGGGGATTGCCAGAGGATAAGAGCTTATTCTGCCAGCCGCCGGGGCAGGGGATGGTGATTGGAAATTTGACCTCGCAATTTTTTTCTAATGTGTATTTAGATGTGTTGGATAGATTTATTACGATTGATTTGGGGTATAAGCACTATGGGCGATATGTGGATGATTTTTATGTGGTGGTAACGGGAGAAGAATTGGCGCAGGCGAAAATGGATGTGAAGGCGATTGCGACGTTTTTGGAAGGGATTGGTATGAAATTGAATTTTAAGAAGACGCGAGTGATACCGAGCTGGCAAGGAGTGCCTTTTCTGGGAATGGTAGTGAGGAATGGGGCGATTATGCCGGGTAAGCGGATGACGCGAAATTTTACGGAATCGGCGAGGGCTTTGGTGTGTGGCACTGGCAAAGTGGAGTCGGTGGTGTCGTATTTAGGGATGTTATGTCATTATGACGCGAAAAAAGTGTCTGATAAGATTTTTGACCGGGTGGGGTGGGAATATAGGTGGTGATTTTTGATTTTGATTTTGGTTTTGTTGGTCTTGGTTCGGGCTCCCCTCTTTGATGGCAACTTGGCCCGAAGCTTTTGAGAATGTTTAACCTACACTAGAGAACGGGGAACTCACGCCCGGAAAACAGGAAGGACTAAGACGCCTTAATCATACAGCGTACAGAGTTCCCGTTGTTGCGATTGTTGTTATTCTGCGGATTGACATTCGAGGCGTTAACGTTCAGGTTGTACATATTGTTACCATTGTTGCGCGACGAGGACCAGAAGTTGCCGTTGTTGCTCTGATTGTTCGCCTTACCGGAGTTGAAGTTGCCTGAGAGAGGGGTATCGGCGTATAGCGGAAGAGGAAACAGCTACCTGGTGCGACGAAACGCTAGTCGTGCGAAAATGGTGAACTTTTCAACGTGTTAGCTAATATGTAAATAGCCTGCTGTCGTGCGGACTGCAGCGAGTGAGCCGCTCGCGAATGCCAATTCGACAGAAAAGGGCGTTTAGTATCTTTTTTAGCCATGGCCGAAAAAGAGATGAAGATGCTCTACTCTACGTAAAGCGCGCCCTTTGCTCTCTAGATTAAGGTACTGATAGGGCGATGAAAATGGGATTCTGAACAGGAATGTTTGCGGTCGTCCTATCGGCGCCATTCCCCAATGATATTATACTGTTAATTGGGTAAATTGTGGACGTCGTATTGTGATTGCTCTTCGTAGGCGTATGAGGTTTGACCAATCTACGTACACGCTTTTTGCTCTGAAGTTCTTCGTTGTCCATAATTATATTGTAGCATAAATGTTGAGTTATTGGGAGGGGGTGGCGGTACTTTTTATGTTATAATAATATGTATGCGAATCAGCGAAAATATCTTAATCTCCAGCCTTACCACTATGCGCCTCGGCGGCCCCGCTAGGTATGTCATAGAAATCGAAGCCCCAGAAGAAATCCCTTCCGCTTATGCTTTTGCTGCTTCTAAACAGCTACCTACTTTCGTCCTCGGCTACGGTGCCAACACCATCGGCCATGACGAAGGCTTCAATGGTGTTATTATCATCAATCGTCTCCGCGGAATTATTGAAAAAGATGCCACTTCGACAAGCGATGCGCTTAGAGAAGAATCTCCATCAAAAACAGTTATTACTGTCATGGGTGGCGAATATTGGGATGATGTTGTCGCGTATGCTTGCGAACGCCAGCTTACCGGCATTGAAGCCCTCAGCAAAATCCCTGGTCTCACCGCCGCCGCTCCTGTCCAGAATATCGGTGCCTACGGTCAAGATATTTCTGACACTCTTACTGAAATTTACGTTTACGACACCACTACTTCCACTTTTAAAACCCTCACTAAGTCTGAGCTCGGCTTCTCCTATCGTCGCAGTATCCTTAATTCTTCCGCCAGAGACCGTTATTTTGTCATTTCTATCACGCTTGAGCTTCATCGGGGTCAAATGCCTCGCCCTTTTTATAATTCTATCGAAAACTATATTTCCGAACATCATCTTACCGATTTCACTCCTCAAGGCATCCGCCAAATCGTTAGCACTATCCGTGCCGCCAAACTCCCCGATCCTCTTGTCAAAGCTAGCTCCGGCTCTTTCTTTAAAAACGTCTATCTAGATGATGCCGCCGCCGCGCTTGCTGAAAGCAAAGGCTATCCTGTTCATCACGGTAAGGATGGCCACAAGATTAATTCCGGCTGGCTTATCGAACAAGCTGGCTTCAAAGGTCAGCTCCTCTATGGTTTCCGCGTCAATGAGCAAGCCACCCTTGTCCTCATCAATGAATCTGCTACTTCTTACGCAGACCTCGCCAAAGCTCGCAGCGCCATCACTTCTAAAGTTTACGACCAATTCGGTTATTGGCTCGAACAAGAGCCCGTGGAGATTACTCAGCCATGACCAAATCTTTAGACGGCCGCGAGCTTGCCGGCTTTATTAAGGAGCGCCAAGCTCACCAAATCTCCAGCCTAACTACTAAGCCACACCTGCTCATCATCAGAGATAGCGACAATCCCGTCATTACTAAATATGTCAATCTCAAGATTCAATACGGCGAAGACATCGGCGCCATTGTCGAAGATTATCTCGCTAAATCTACCGACGACATCGCCCGTAAAATCCACTCCGCTAATAGCGATCCTTCCATCCACGGCATCATTCTTCAACTCCCCATTCTCGACACCTCTAAGACTCAAGAACTTACCAGCCTTATCGCTCCCGCCAAAGATGTCGACGGTCTCTCCGGCCACGGCGATTATGATTCCGCTACCGCTACCGCCATTCTCTGGCTTCTTTCTGGCTATAGCATCGACCTCACCCATCATAAAATCGCCATCGTTGGCCGCGGTAAGCTCGTTGGTGCTCCACTTTTTCAGATTTTTACCCAGTCTGGCTACGATGTAGAACTCTTTCATCGTGGCGATGACTTGACAAAGCTTAAGAACTTTGATATAATCATAAGTGCCACGGGTGCACCGGGGTTAATTTCTGATTCTATGATAAAACCCGGCGCCATTCTTATCGACGCTGGTACTGCCAGTGAAAACGGCGTCCTAAAAGGCGACATTTCCCCCGAAATTCGCCTTCGCTCAGACCTTGCCGCCATTACGCCAGTCGTCGGCGGTGTTGGCCCTCTTACCATCGCCTGTCTTTTCGACCACCTTCTCCGCGCCACCTATTTTGCGGTGGGGGGTTGAAATCTGTATATCGTCATGTTATATAGGGGGTAGAAAATAGGGAAGACGTAGTTTAAAAACATGGTAAGGAGAAAGGAGGGTTATGGAAGTTGAAGTCGAAAACGTAAAAGTGACGATTAAACTAAAAATCTCTCCGCGTAAAGCGGGGAGATAATAACCATTTGATTTCATTCTACCATACACAAGTGTACAAGTCAACCCTATTTTCTATTTCAGTTTAATTATATAATAGTGGTAGAAAGGTAATACTATTATGGCAAAAAAGGATGCGGTGGAAGAAAAGAAAAACGATAAACAGTCTGACGGAAAAAGTGAGGCATTGAAGCTGGCGATTGCGCAGATTACGAAACAATTTGGCGACGGTTCGATTATGAAGCTCGGCGAGACGCCGAAAATGGATGTAGAATTATTGCCATCTGGCTCGCTTTCTTTGGATTTGGCGCTGGGCGGTGGCTGGCCGAAAGGCAGAATTATTGAGATTTATGGGCCAGAATCTTCTGGTAAGACTACTTTGGCGCTTCATGCGATTGCGGAGATTCAGAAGCAGGGTGGGCAGGCAGCTTTTATTGACGCGGAGCACGCTTTGGATCCGGCCTATGCGAAAAAGATTGGGGTGGATACCGGGAATCTTTTGATTTCGCAGCCAGATAATGGCGAGCAAGCTTTGGAGATTTGTGAGACTTTAGTACGATCTAATGCGGTGGATTTGATTGTGGTGGATTCGGTGGCAGCTTTGGTGCCACAGGCGGAGATTGATGGTGACATGGGCGATGCGCAAATGGGATTACAGGCGAGACTGATGTCGCAGGCGATGCGTAAGCTTACCGGGATTATTTCTAAATCACGTGCGACAGTGATATTTATTAACCAGATTCGGATGAAGATTGGGGTGATGTTTGGGAATCCGGAGACAACTACTGGCGGTAATGCTTTGAAATTCTATGCGAGTGTGCGGGTAGATATTCGGAGGATTGGGCAGATTAAAGATGGTGATAATATTTCTGGTAATCGTACAAAGATTAAGGTGGTGAAGAATAAGATCGCGGCGCCATTTAGGACGGCGGAGTTTGACATTATGTATAATGAGGGGATTTCAAAAGCGGGAGATGTATTGGATTTAGGTGTGCAATACGGGGTATTAGACAAGGCGGGGGCGTTTATTAAATATAATGGTGAGACCTTGGGCCAGGGGCGTGAAGCGGTAAAAAAGCTCTTTAAGGAAAAGCCAGAGTTGATGAAAGAGATAGACGAAAAAGTACGCGCTAAAGCAGCAGAGTGATGATAATTACGAATCTTAAACAGGGGGTGAAAAACCAGAACCGGGTGAATGTTTTTGTGGATGGGAAGTTTGCGTTCTCTTTAGGGGTGGCGCAAGTGGTAGATTTGGGGGTGAAAGTGGGCGTGGAGCTTTCGGAGGAAAGATTGGAAGAGCTCAAAAAGGCATCGGAGTTTGGGAAGTTGTATCAGAGGGCGTTGGAGAAAGCTCTGACCAGGCCACATTCGGAGAGAGAGATGCGAGAGTATCTTTCTAGGAAGCTCAGAAACTCCTCTTCGGACGCGCTCGAGGGCGCTCGCCCAAGCCTACGGTTCTCAGAGGAGTTATTCGAGCTTCTTGAAACAGTACTTCGGCGACTTATCGCTAAGGGTTATGTGGATGATCAGAGATTTGCAGAATATTATGTGGAAAATCGGTTTGTGAAAAAAGGGGTTTCTAGGAAAAGGCTTGCGATGGAGCTGACGAAGAAGGGGGTGGCGCGAGAGATAATTGACGAGGTGCTGGACGGACGGAATGATGAGGCGGAGATTTTGAAAATGATTGCGAAAAAGCGAGCAAAATATGACGATGAAAAATTGATTGCGTATTTGTGCAGGCAAGGTTTCGCGTATGATTTGGCGAAAAGATGTGTGAAAGGATATAGAGATTAGGATTTAGCAGAGTGGTCTGGTTTGGCAGGCTTGGTGGATTCGATAGGGGCGAAATCTTGCTCGGTTTTGCGGAAAGGATTGACGAAATTAGGGATAAAATCTTCGGTGGCGGCTTTTTGTTTGAGGGTTTTTTCTTCGTCTTTGACGATAATTTTATAATCGGTGACCTCGGTGATTTCCTTGCGAGAGATGGTGAGTTCGGGATCTATGAAACTTTTAATGGCTGGGCGTTTGACGATGATTTGCTGGGTAATGAAATCTTCTGAAGTGACGGTGAAATCAGAGACTTTGCCGAGTTTATTGCCCTTTTTGGTTTCGACCTTGAGGCCGATGAGGCTGAAATTGAGGCCAATAATGCGCTCTATTTTAATGACGTCGCTTGACGTGATAAGCTCGTCGATACTATCTACTACCATGCCGAAGCTGGAATATTCGCGGACTGAGGAGGCGGCTAAGAGATTAGCGGGGGATTTACCGATGAGAGGGCCGTTAAGACGGAAGGCGATGATGGTGAGATTATCAGGATCAGTGATAGTGTCGGAAACGTAGCCGATGGGGGCGCCAGTTTGAACGCTGAGAACTGGAGTACCAATGAGGCGTGAATTATAGATTAACATAAGTTAATTATAGCACAGTTGCGTCTGCGATACTATAAGCGCCGATTTGAGTACGGCGGAGGGCGGTGAGATAAGCGCCGGTGCCTAGCTTTTTGCCAATGTCTTCGGCCAACGTTCGGATGTAGGTGCCGGAGCTGCAGTGGACGCGGATTTTGAGCTCGGGGTAATGATGCTCAAGGATTTCGATGCTGTAGATTTCGATTTGCCTGGGTGGGATTTCGAAATCTTGGTTTTGTCTTGCTAGTTTGTAGGCGCGTTGACCATTGATTTTGATGGCGCTGAAGCGAGGAGGAGTTTGCTCTATGCTACCGATAAATGATTTAACAACAGATTCTATTGTTAAAAAATCAGGAATGTCGTTTCTCAACGTGCTCGGCTCGCAATCGTCATTTTTACAACAGGTCAGTCGAACTCGTCCCGGTATTTCAGTACCGGATACTCGTTCGTGACTGTTGTGAAAATGACTGTTGGCGCCTCGCAAATGTTTCGAAACGGCATTTCCTGATTTTTCTGCAACGTACTTTGTTATCTCTCCTTCTGGGTCGCCGGTGGTGGAAGTGTAGCCGAGGCGGAGAGTGGCTTCGTAGATTTTATCGAGTTTCAAAAATTCGGCGGATTTTTTGGTCATTTTGCCAGAGAGAAGGATGAGCAGGCCGGTAGCGAAAGGGTCGAGGGTGCCGGTGTGGCCGACTTTGACTTTGTGGCCAAACTCGGCTTTGAGGCGGCTGCGGACTTTGGCGACGACGCCGAAGCTGCTGATACCAGCGGGCTTGTCGATGAGGATGATTTGATTTTCTTCCATTGCATAATTATAACAGATGTGATATAATGGGACAATGATAACAAAAGAGAATAAAGATAAGGCTATTGCCAAAGTCCAGCGCAATAAAGCGGACGTTGGTTCTCCTGAAGTACAAGTTTCAATTCTCACGGAGCGCATCAAAGAGGTGACTGAGCACGTGAAGAATAACAAACATGACTTTATGGCCAAAAGAGGTCTAATGCAGATGGTGGGTAGGCGCAAGAAATTGCTGAAATATCTGGAAGAGACGGATTTTGAGCTATACAAGAAGACTGTGAAGGCTTTGGGCCTCAGGAAATAGTAATTACAATTAGGCAAGAAAAACCCCGCTCCTATGGAGCGGGGTTTGCCCTACGATAGGGCGGGGTGAGAGAGGAGGTGAAAAGTCAATCCACGAGATTACTCAGGGCTCGCGGATTATTGGGCTGTTTACATCTGGCGAATACCAAGATCTTTCAGGAATAGATTGAAGATTCGGTCGAACTCGCCGTGGGAGACCAGCTTGCCGCCTTGCGCCGCCTTGGTGAGTTCAAGGTATTCACCGTAGGCATCGTCGTCGACGAAAATGCTGATAATAGCTATGAGTGCATCGACGATGTGTTGGAATGATGCCTTGAACATATTGCGATACTCTTCCTCGGTAGTGTTGGTGAACTCTATAATTGAATAATTTAGGTAGAAATTGCAGGAGATGACACATTTGACGTCGTCGTAGACAAACGTGCCGGCGACGTCTACCCTGTACTTCTTGCGGATTTCTTTCCGCAGCGTCGCCCACAGTTTGGACAGTGGGTCGTAAAACAGGTGAGGGAGATTAATCCCCTCGATTATTACACTGTAACCTTCGTGATGGGCCGTGTAAATGATTTGGTCCACATTTCTCATCCTTTCTCATAGGTTCTAGGGGTGTTTTGGTTTTAGGCATGCAAAACAGACTCCTCAATGTTAATTATAGCACACTTTGTAAAAAAAGTCAACTTTTTGGAGAAAAATTGTCAGTTTGGCGTCAGTTCGGAAAGAAATGAAATTTTCTTTCGCTTACTTCCTTGAACGGTTGATTTGTGGTACAATAAAAACAACATTAACAAAGGGAAGACAGCAGATATGGGGTGAAGAGGGGTCACAGATAGCTCTGAAGCCCGTATCTGGAGTTTTCCCGAGAAAGGAATATTTTTACATGGAAATTATAAATCCGAATGGTAAGAAGACGGTGCGAGTGTCGACGGAGTGGTTGGGGCGAGAGTTGACGCTTGAGGTGAATAGAGTCGGTTTTCGGACGACTTCTTCGGTGTTAGTGACTTACGGTGATACTGTGGTGCTTGGCTCGGTAGTGGTAGGCACGAAGCCAGTGGTGCAGGATTTTTTCCCGTTGTCGATTGACTACGAAGAGAAGTGGTATGCGGCGGGGAAGATTAGTGGTTCGAAATTTATTAAGAGAGAGGGCAAGCCAGCAGATGAGGCGGTGCTGGTGGGGCGGTTGATTGACCGGCCGATTCGTCCGCTGTTTCCTAAGGGATACAGACAAGAGGTGCAGGTGGTGTGTACGGTGTTGTCGATGGATCCGAGCTTTAGGCCAGATTGCGTGGCGATGATTGCGGCCTCTTCGGCGTTAATGAATGCGGGCGTGCCTTTTGATGGGCCAATTGCGGGGATAAGAATTGGGCGGATTGCCGGAGAGTTTAAGGGATTTTTGAATAAAGAGGAGAGAGAGATTTCGCCGCTGGATTTGGTGGTGGCTTGTAAAGACGGTAAAGTGATGATGGTGGAAGCTGGCGCGAAAGAGGTGCCAGAGGAGATGATAATTGAGGCGATGCACTGGGCGGTAGATAAGGTGCAGCCAGTGTTGGATTTGCAGAGAGAGTTGAGTAAGCAGGTGGCAGCTAAGGAGCAAGAGTATGAATTGGTATTGCCAGATGATGAGATTTTGAAAGAGGTGCAAGATTGGACGAAAGGTAAGTTTGGTTCTAAAGTGCGGGGGAATGTGATGGAGCGGGCGCAGATTTTGGATGACATAAAGTATGCAATGCATGATGAATTTGCGCTTTCAAAGGGGCAAGGTGAGACGGATAACGAAAAAGTAGAGTGGTATGATGAAAATTTGCGCGATGTATATGACCAGGCTTTTGAATTGGCGGTGCATAAAGAGGTGCGACGGGGGATCGTGGAGGAGGGTGTACGGCCGGATGGGCGCAAATTGAACGAAGTGCGACCGCTGAGCTCGCAAGTGGCGATTCTGCCGCGGGTGCACGGTTCTTCATTGTTTACCAGAGGCGTAACGCAGGCGATGAATATTGTGACTTTGGCGCCACTGTCGTATGCGCAAGAGGTGGATACGATGGAGGTGACAGATGGTAAGCGGCGTTACATGCATCATTATAACGCGCCATCTTATACAGTAGGTGAGCCGGGGAGAATTGGCTCGCCGGGGCGACGAGAGATTGGCCATGGGTATTTAGCGGAGCGGGCTTTGTTGCCAGTGTTACCGAGTGAGGAAGATTTTCCTTATGCGATTCGTTCGGTGACGGAGATTATGTCGCAAAATGGTTCGACATCGATGGCGGCGACCTGTTCTTCTTGTATGGCCTTGATGGATGCAGGCGTGCCTTTGAAGCGGCCAGTATCTGGGGTAGCGATGGGATTAATGGTGGACGTGCCGAAAGGTCAGCCGATTACGGCGGACGATATTGATAAGGCATACGTGCTGACAGATTTGATGGATGCAGAAGATTTTGCGGGAGATATGGATTTTAAGGTAACGGGTACTACTGAGGGTGTGACAGCGCTCCAGATGGATATGAAGGTACATGGACTTCCTGTGGAGATTATGGAAAAGGCTTTGAAACAGAGTCATGAGGGGCGAATGTTTATCTTGAAGCATATAGTTGAGGTGATTAGTGAGCCGAGGAAAGAGATTTCTCAATATGCGCCGCGGATTGAGAAGATTATGGTGAAGCCAGAGAAGATTGGGATGATTATTGGTAAAGGTGGCGAGACGATAAATAAGATTACTACAGAGACGGGGGCGGATGTAGATATTGAGGATTCGGGCTTAGTGACTGTGTCGGGGAATGATCCGGATAAGATTGCGAAGGCGGTGGAATGGGTAAAATCTTTGGTGGAAGAGCCAGAGGTGGGGAAGATTTACGATGGTACTGTGGTGACGATTAAGGATTTCGGAGCTTTTGTGAATATTATGCCAGGGGTGGACGGAATGCTTCATATTTCGCAGATTCGTGAGGGCAAGAGGTTGAAATCGGTGGAAGAAGTTTTGCATGTGGGGGATAAGGTGCGAGTGAGGCTCGTGGCGATTGACCACGGAAAGCTGTCGTTATCGATGATTGGGGTGAAGTAATTGGGAATAGATTGACTTTTTAGCTTAAGTGTGATATAATGAGGGGTTAAGGCTAAATATGGAAAAGATCAGGAATTTTTGTATTATCGCGCATATTGATCACGGGAAATCGACGATTGCGGATAGGATGATGGAGCTATCGGGGACGGTAGAGAAGCGCGAGATGAAGGCGCAGCTTCTAGATTCGATGGATTTGGAGCGTGAGAAAGGCATTACGATTAAATTGGCGCCAGTGACGATGCACTGGAAGGGCTACACTTTGAATTTGATTGATACGCCTGGGCACGTGGATTTTTCGTACGAAGTGAGTCGGTCTTTGCAAGCGGTGGAGATTGCGGTGCTGGTGGTGGATGCGACGCAGGGAATCCAGGCGCAGACGCTTGCCAATGTGTATTTGGCGCTTGAACAGGATCTTACGATAATTCCGGTGATAAATAAGGTAGATTTGCCGGCAGCGGATGTTGATGGGGTGGCGGCGCAGATAATGAATCTTCTCGGATGCAAACGCGAAGACATTATTGAGGCATCTGGTAAAACTGGATTAGGAGTTGATAAAATATTGGATAGAATTATAGGAGATTCAATGGCTGCAATGTGTTCTATGGAACATGAAGACTTGGCCAGAGCGGCTAGGGAGCTGTTGTCCGAAGGACACGCTGCAGCTATTGAATCTCCTACTAAAGCATTAATATTTGACTCATACTTTGATGACTATCGGGGAGTGGTGCTGTATGTGAGGGTGTTTGAGGGGGAGATTGCAAAAAATTCTGAGATTTTGATGATGGCGGCGGGGACGAAGGGATTGGCGCTTGAAGTAGGAGTGTTGACGCCAAAGATGAGTCCGCGCGAGAGTTTGCGGGCGGGGGAGATTGGCTATATTGTGACAAACTTGAAGACTACTCGGGAAGCGAAGGTGGGCGACACGGTGACTTTGACAAAAGAGCCGGCTGAGGTGGCTTTGCCTGGGTATAAAAATGTATTGCCTTTTGTGTATGCAGGATTTTTCCCAGTATCTAATGACCAGTATAAGGAATTGAAAGAGGCGATTGAGAAATTGTCATTGTCGGATTCGGCGCTAAGGTTTGAGCCGGAAAATTCACCGGTGTTAGGATTTGGATTACGAATTGGATTCTTGGGGCTTTTGCATATGGATATAGTTCGCGAGAGGTTAGAGAGAGAGTTTGGGCTGGATTTGATTGTGACGAATCCTTCGACGAATTATGAAGTAGTGATGAATAATGGCGAAATTATAGAGATAAAATCGGCGGCAGATTTGCCGGATGCGTCGGAAATACGCGAAGTTAGAGAGCCGTGGGTAAAGGGGGAAATTATTTTGCCGAAAGAGATGATTGGGAATGTGTTGAATTTGATTAATGAGAAGCGAGGGCGTCAGACGAATTTGTCGTATATTGAGGGTAGGGCAGTGATAGATTTTGAGGCGCCGATGGCGAATTTGTTGACGGATTTTTATGACCAGCTAAAGTCGGTGACGAGTGGATATGCGTCCTTTAATTATGAGCTTTCTGGGTATCGGACGGAGGATTTGGTGCGCGTGGATTTCTTAGTGGCGGGGCATAAAATGGACGCGCTTTCGGTGATGGCGCATCGGTCGGAGGCGGATGCGATAGGGCGTGAAGTGACGAAGAAATTAAAGGAAGTGATACCGCGACAGAATTATGAAGTGGCTCTGCAGGCGGCGATTGGGGCGCGAATAATTGCGCGAGAGACGATAGGCGCGTATCGCAAAGACGTAACGGTGAAGATTCATACGGGAGATCGCGATAGGAAGGCGAAATTGTTAGAGAAACAGAAGCGTGGGAAGGCAAGGATGAAAAGGTTTGGTAAGATTGATATACCTTCAGAGGCGTTTACTGTAATGTTAAGAAGGTAACTAGGATTTTGCTTTTTTATGATACAATAAAGATATGAAGAGAAAGAGTCTAGCTTTCTATTTTATCACACTTACGGTTTTTTGTCAAGGTTTGCCGGTGGGGGCGATTTCGATTGAGCAAGAAAATGCCATTGTAGATCACTGTGAATCTATAAAAGATAGCCTAAAAACCGTACAGAAGAATGATTCGCGGACGAGGGTTTATCTAGGTGGATATTATGAGATGATTTTATCGAAATTTATTATGCCTTTGAATGTAAAGATGGTGGAAAGTAGCTCGCCGAGTGCGGCGGCCTTGGTGGAGAATCAGAACAATTTTGCAGTGACTAAGACGACTTTTGCGAATGACTTTGTGAGTTATCAGAAAGAATTGGAAGATTTGATTGCGTCAAATTGTAAGACTGAGCCAGTGAAGTTTTATGATGAGTTGGTGGCGGTGCGTCAGAAGCGCAAGGTGGTAAGTAATGATGTGGTGAAGATTAGGAATTTGATTAATGAACATATCAAATTGGTGAGTGGGCTAATTGCGGAGATGCAAAAATGAGTGAGGTGAACGAAAAGAAAAAAAGTGGCGCAAAGAAGACGTCTCGGGGCGGACGGAATTTGATAATTTTGGGGGTGCTTTCTGTGGTGATTGCAGCAATGACTACTGGGGTTTCATTGGCAATTTATCATAATTCGGGCGATATTTATCTTGATCGGTCGCGGCCGGGATTTTTGCCTGACGAGGAAGAAATTGAGGAAGACAAGACCGAGGATGAAGAAGAATATGACTTTGCAAAGAGCGGTAAGACGGATTTGGCGGGACTGAAGGAATATTTGGAGAAATTGAATGCTGTGGTGCGAGCGATTGATTCGTATGAGAAGCCTTTTGGGGCGGAAGTGCTATCTGATGAGCGTTTGGGGATTGTAGAAAAAGTGGAGCCAGAGGGCGTGAACGACGAAAGTTTAGAGAAAGTAGAGTAGCGGAGTGTTGATTTTTTGCGTGAAAAGGCTTATACTAAAAGAAGAAAATAATTGATATGAAGAAGAATTATAAAAAATCTCGGATTCTGGGTGGGGTGGCGTTGTTGGCGTTTGGGGCGGCGATGCTGTTGATGATTTTTGGTATGTGTGGCACGATGGGCGAGATTAAGAACGCGGTGATCGCGCGGACTCCGGATGCGATTTTGGCAAGTGCGGGAGTGACTGATGGCAAGACGGTGTCTTTGCCGGTAAATTATTACGACCAAAAGGCAGATGAATGTGTTAATCTTTATGATCTGAGTGCGCGGGCGGCTTTGAAGACGCGGCAGTTTGGCTGGACTGAGTGCGGTTATCTGAATAAGGATATAGAGCAGGGGATGGTGGATTTTTATTTGGATGGTGATTACTTGCCGGTGGCTTTGGGTGGTAAGTTGACTTCAAATCGTGGGGTAATTGGTGGAAGCAGTGAAGGTTCGAATTTTGCGAGATGGTTTAAGGCTGTGGATGGGCTTAGTGCGCATTATGCAGGTGTATTGAAAATGGATTATCGTGAAGCGGATGCAAATTTTTCGTTCTTTAAGAGTGAGTTTTATCCTTTGGATAGTGTAGAGTCTGCTTGGGGTGAGGTGCGCGGAAGTGATGGACATAACCATTTGTTTACGATGAATTTTGCGGTGCCATTTACGGTGCTCTTAGATGGGTATGAGAGTGTGGAGATAAATGCGGATGATGATACTTTTGTGTTTGTGGGGAATGAATTGGTGATAGATATGGGGGGTATACATGAGGCGACTACGGGGCGATTAAAGATAAATGAATCTGGTGAGGTATATTCGGGGGTGCAGGGTGAAGATTTGGCTTTTTCTGGAGTGACGGTGGCGAAAGGAGAGACTTCGATAGTAAGAATCTTCCATGCAGATAGGGATTCGGCAGATTCGACATTTAATATACAGTTCTCTGGGATGAATTTGGCAGTGACGGACGCCAAGTTGGCAGAAGAAGGGGCAAAAGATGATGACGTGCAGATTGCTTACGATCCGACAGATCCATCGTATATGCCGCCGCTTGGTGAGAGTTCAGTGGCAAAGCCGGATGCTGTAAATAGCTATGTGGTGCTAGCTACGGTAGAAGGAGCTTTTGTAGTGGTATTTGCTTTGCTTTTGATGGTATCGATTAGATTTATGGTAAGGGGAAAAAGAGAGGCGCGCAAGTAATTTAAGTTAGTTTTGATTATTTGCGGGGTTTAGAGATATTGGCTGGGTGGCCGTAGTCTGGTAAGATGATTTGGTGCTGATGGCCGTGATGGTCATATAGGGGTATTTCTAATTCGGTAGCGAGTGTATTGACGATGGTGGCACCGATGCGGAGGCCAGTAAAAGAGCCGGGGCCGGACATGAAAGTAATTTCAGAAATATCATGGAATGATTTGCCGTTTTCGGTTAATTTGTCTTTGATGAATTTTAGTAGTTGTTCGGCTAAATCGTTGGCGAAGGGATATTTATACTCTTTATCATCTAGTTTGAGAATGGTTTCGGGGGTGCTGGTATCTAAATATAATTTCATATTAACATTATAACACGGGTGTTGAATTAGTCTTTATGATGCTGAAAAGATAGATCGCGGTCGCCTGTGTCGTTATATTTTAGGTCAATGACGATTCGATCATTTGGTAAGAGGTCGGAGATAGAGTTGGCCCATTCGATTACGATAATGGAATTGTTTTCAGATATGGCTTCGCGGAGATTGTCGGCCATAAGGCCGGCGTCGTTGAGACGGTAGAAGTCGTAATGGATGAGATTGCCGCCACCAGGTAGGGGGTAGGATTTAGAAATGGTGAAGCTGGGGCTGGTGATAGGCTGGGTGATACCGAGACCTTTGGCGAGGCCGCGAGTAAAAGTGGTTTTACCGGTGCCAACGTCACCAATGAGTTCAATAATGGTGGCGTGGGGCGAGTCTTGCGGACTTTTTCCTAGGTCTGTTGTTCGCCCAGTAATGTAATCAGCAAAACGTTTGCCAAAATCTAGCATCTCTTGTTCTGAGTGAATTTTCATTGTATAATTATACCATGAAAGTATATATTTCTGGTATTACCGGGACGGGAATGGGTCCTTTGGCTTTGATGGCGAAGGCGGCTGGATGCGAGGTATTTGGCTCAGACTTGGCGCGCGGGGCGATTTATGATGAGTTGGTGCAAGCTGGTATAGAGGTGCGGATTGGCGAGCAAGATGGGGAATTTTTACGAGAGAAGTTGGCAGAAGGTATAGATTGGTTTGTGTATACTTCGGCTTTACCGGATGATCATCGAGAGTTAGTGTTGGCGCGAGAAGCGGGCGTGAAGTGCACTAAGAGAGATGATTTGACCGCTTATTTGGTCGCTGAATTGGGGCTTAAGATGGTGGCAGTGGCGGGGACGCATGGTAAGACTACGACGACGGCGATGATAGTTTGGGCGGCTTTAAAATTGGGATTGCCGGTAGCGTATATTGTAGGGACTACGCTTGGATTTGCCAATTCGGGGGCTTATCATCGGGGAGATAAGTATTTCGTGTATGAGGCAGATGAGTATGATAGGAATTTTTTGAAATTTCACCCCTGGTTAGCGGTGATTCCTGCGGTGAGTTATGATCATCCAGATATTTATCCGACTAGAGAGGATTATCTGGAGGCTTTTAGGCAATTTGAGGGGCAAAGTGAGAAAGTAATTACAGAGGTGGCTCCAGGGGTGGATGTAAAATTGGCGGGTGAGGCGAGAAGGCATGATGCGGGGTTGGCGGCGGCGGCGATTATAGAGATGATGAAGAATGAAGAGAGCGCCTATGAAAACTCCGCAATAACAGAGGCGCTGAATGAATTTCCTGGGGTAGGACGGAGATTTGAGAGGATAGCGGAGGGGGTGTATACGGATTATGCGCATCATCCAGAGGAGATTGAGGCGACAATAGGGGTGGCACGAGAGGAAGCTGAGAGATTAGGTAAAAGAGGGGTGGTGGCGATTTATCAGCCGCATCAAAATACTCGGCAGCATGAAGTGCGACAGGGGTATAAAAATGCATTTATAGGGGTGGACAAAGTGTTTTGGCTGCCTACTTATTTGACAAGAGAAAATCCAGAGTTGCCAGTGCTTGGGGCGGAGGAGCTAATCGGAGAGTTAGATAATAAAGAAATAGCGGAGGCGGTAGAGCTATCTGATGAGTTAGCAGCGCGGGTGCGAGAATATTTGGGACAGGGGTATTTGGTGTTATTGATGACGGCTGGACCGGCGGATGAACAATTTAGGCTTTTCTTTGGGAAGGAAAAGTCTAGCAAAAGAAATTAGTAAGAAACTTGACTTGGAAGTGGATTCCAGGTTGGTTTTTGATATAATATGAGATATGAAAGTGAAGAATCAGTTTGTGTGTCAGCAGTGCGGGGCGAAATATGCGAAATGGGTAGGGCAGTGTACGAATTGTGGGGCGTGGAATGCTTTGGTGGAACAGATAGTGGAGCCGGAAAATGCGAAGAAGGCGGCAATAGAGAAGGGGAGATTATCTGGCAAGAAGTTGGAGTTTGTAAAGATTTCTACGATAGTTCCCTCTGATGCGAAGGCGCGGTTATTGACAAAATTTGAGGACTTAAATACGGTACTGGGGGGCGGGATTTTGATGGGGAGCGTGTCGCTTTTGGCGGGGCAGCCTGGGATTGGGAAATCCACTTTGTTGATGCAGATTTGCGCAGAGGTGGCGAAGAATCATGATGTATTGTACGTCTCTGGGGAGGAATCGGCGGGGCAAGTAAAATTGAGGGCGGAAAGATTGGGGGCGGATTCGGAGAGATTGAGTTTTGCAGCTTCGACAAGTGGAAATGATATTGCAAAAACGATTGAATCGGGGGAGTTTGATTTGGTGATTGTAGATTCGATACAGACTTTGATGATGGATGAGATTGCATCGGCGCCGGGAACTGTGTCACAGGTGACGAATTGCGGAAATTTGATTATTCGTGCAGCAAAGGAGACAGATACGGCGGTGATAATCGTGGGGCATGTGACTAAAGATGGGACTTTGGCAGGGCCGAAGGTGTTGGAGCATTTGGTGGATGTGGTGTTGAATTTTGAGGGGGACAGATACGGTGGGTTTAAGACGGTGAGAGCAGTGAAGAATAGATTTGGTTCGACAAACGAGGTGGCGATATTTGAGATGGTGGCGGAAGGGTTACGCGAAGTGCAGAATCCTTCGGCGGCTTTATTGGCGGAGCGGATGAACACGGATGGCTCGGTGATTTTGGCAACGTTAGAGGGAAATCGGCCGATTTTGGTAGAGATACAGGCGCTTTGTACGCAATCTAACTATGGATACCCAAAGCGAACGGCGAGTGGATTTGATATAAATCGTTTGAATTTGTTGATTGCGGTGATTGAACGGCGGACGAAATTGAAATTATCAGACAAGGATATATTTATAAATGTGGTGGGTGGTATGAAATTGAATGACTCGGCGGCGGATTTGGCGGTATGTGTGGCAATTGCTTCGGCGGTGGCGGGGCGGAAGCTAGGTGAAGAGTATGTAGTGTTTGGTGAGGTGGGGCTTGGGGGTGAAATACGGTCGGCGTTTCGGGCGGATCAGAGGATTGCGGAGGCGCGGAAGTTGGGGTTTTTGCATGCTATAGCGCCGGCGACGGTGCGCGATAAGTTTGTGGTGCCGGTTAAAGACCTAAGGGAAACATTGATCAAATATGTGAAGTAGCAAGAAGCCCGTCCTTTGTTCGGCTGTCGCCGCTTCGCTTATAGTCCTCACAAAAGACGGGCTTCTTGCTGTTGACACGTAATCCGTCCTTTGTCTGACCGTTGCCGTTTCGTCTTTACTTCCCACAAAAGACGGGCTTCTTGTTATAATATACTTATGAGAATTTTAGGGATTGATCCGGGGATTGGGATTTGCGGATTTGGTTTGGTTGAAACAGATGCGCGGCAGGGGGCAAGGGCGTTGGATTATGGGGCGGTGACGACGATGGTAGATGCGCCGATGCCGGCGCGGTTGAAGGAATTGTATGATTCTTTAGTGCAGGTGTTTGAGGAGACGAAGCCAGAGATGGTGGCGGTAGAAAAGTTGTTTTTTTCGAAGAATGTAACGACGGGGATTGCGGTGGCAGAGGCGAGGGGGATAGTACTTTTGGTGGCGGAGCAAAAAGAGGTGCCGGCTTATGAATACTCACCAAATGAGATAAAAAAATGTTTGACTGGATATGGAGCGGCGACGAAAACGCAGATTGAGGAGATGGTGCGCGTGCATTTGGGGCTAAAGCAGAAGCCGAAGCCAGATGATGCGGCGGATGCGTTAGCGGTGGCGATTACTTGTGGGTTTTTGTATAAACAAGGGCAGAATCAAGAGTATAAGTTTTCTAATTCGCGGGGTTTGAAGAGATTGACAAAATAGACGAAGTGTGGTATAATGGGGGTAATTGGTGGTTTTTGAGTGCTTGAATTATGCTATAATAGGGGTATGATAGCACATGTGAGGGGTAAAATTGAGGAGAAATTTGGCAACGCGGTGATTGTAGATGTTGCCGGTGTAGGGTATGAGTTGACGGTGTCGGGGCTGGATTTTGATGATTGTAATTTAGGTGAGGAGCGGAAATTTTATACTTATCATGCGGTGAGGGAAAATGCAGAGGAGCTGTATGGGTTTACTTCGCTTGTAGCAAAGAAGATATTTGAGCTTTTGATAAGCGTGCAAGGGATTGGGCCGAAGGCGGCGATGGCGATTTTGTCTTTAGCGGAGGCAGAAGAGGTGCGAAATGCGATTGCTAATGCGGATGCTGGCTTTGTGGCGAAGGCTTCAGGGGTGGGGAAAAAGTCGGCTGAGCGGGTGATTGTGGACCTCAGAGATAAGGTGGGGATACCGTCGCGTTATGGGGCGACTGAGGTGAATGTGACGGAGAATGGGGTGGAGGCTGATGGGGCGTTAGATGCTTTGATTGCGTTAGGATTCCCGTTAAAGGAGGCTACGGCGGCGCTTGAAAAGGTGGATATTTCTTTGCCGGTGGAGGAGCGGGTGAGGTTGGCTTTAAGGAACTAAAATTTTTAAAAATCTTTAAAAAAGGGGTTGCAATTTGTAAGAAAGTGCGATATAATGGGTAGCAGTTAAGTAAGTCGCTTTTGCGACCTCTACGAAAAGATACGGAAAGCGAGGGAATCTTTTGAGGTCGCTTATACGGCTTTGGAGTTTCTTTTAAGTTTCTATTTAACAATTTGAATTAACGATGAAAAGATTTTAAAGACGACATTAGCGATCGGATTTGATAAGTCGAACGTCGAAAACTGTAGGAAGTGAGCGAAATGAAAACTTGTTTTTATTTCCGAACTGACGCCCAGTTTTGATGCTCGATGAAATCGAGCATCGATTGCTAGTTAAGTCAATGCATAAAAAGGTAATTAAGGGCACTGATAGTGGATGCCTTGACAATCAATACCGAAGAAGGCCGTAGGACTCTGCGATAAGCCTCGGGGATCTGAGAACGAGAAATGATCCGGGGATTGCCGAATGGGGAAACCTAATACAAGTCATGTTGTATTGCACCTGCCTGAACACATAGGGTAGGGAGCGGGAACCAGCCGAACTGAATCATCTTAGTAGGTTGAGGAAAAGAGAATAACCAATGATTCCGAAAGTAGTGGCGAGCGAAATTGGAACAGCCTAAACCTCAAGATAACCATACGGGTTAACGCCCAGAGTTATTAGAGGGGTTGCGAAATTAGATAATTTTTATGCTGAGGAACTTTACGGTTTTTCAGCATAAAAACCAACAGCGTTAACTGAGTGGATAAAGATACAATCCTTTAGATCGTAGCAGAAGCTTCTGGAATGGAGCGCCGAAGAAGGTGAAAGTCCTGTACGCGAAACGGTCTTAGGCTTTATATATCTATTTTCAAGTA
>JAFQXN010000005.1 GCA_017406905.1 Candidatus Saccharimonadota bacterium
AAATCTCCAAACTTGTGCAGAAGAGCCATTTAGATTCCAAGCTTGCACATTTGTTCCATCTCTCGCCTTCTCTGCTCCTCCCGCCACATCAATAGCTTTATTACCATTTAAAACTGAAGTAATTTTATAGGTTCCAGAGAGGGCACTACCTACACTCACTCCAACATAAGATTTTTCCTCCACCGCTCCGCCAAACCAATCTTCAAAATACGAATAAAAATTCCTATTCCCATATGCCGAACAACTATCACCATACCCATACCCCGCCGCCAAAGCCGCACCATTCGGCTGATACGGCGTATATCTATAAAGCGCCGAAGTTGCCAACGAACGTATATTCACCGACGTTCCACCACATCCAGCATTCGGATTATATTGTACATAGTTCCAGCCCAAAGGATAATTTGTCCATCCCCCATCTAACACCGTCCTGAACAACGCCGCCGCATTCCTTATCTGATTCTTGAATCCATAATATTTAGACGAGCACGCAGCCGTATCCGGGCATCCATACCCCGCCGCCCTTTGATAATCCCAACTATTCGGAATAGGATCCGTAATCATCCCTGTTTCCTTCTGTAACAAAACAATCAACACCTGCGGATTTATCCGATAATCCTGCGCTGTCTGCCAAATAATATGCGCCGCCGTCTCCCCATTCATATTCTCTTCCGCAAGACAAACTGTATGCCCATCCCTCACGTGCCAAGTTGTCGGCGGAGTGCTATCAGAAAAATAATCCACCCTTGTCCCTACACTCCCAAAATTAGTATTATAACAGCGTCCTTTGGACCACAAAAAATTCTGTATATCCGCTTCGCTCATCGAATTATAATTGCTCATCTGCCAGTCAGACATTATATATCCTGGATCAAAGTTCGCCAGGTTAGCAGCTTCTGCCGCCTCATTATCCCTAAACCTATGATTCAAAAACGCAAACAAAGCCACCGCCACAAACACACCAAGTATTAAATACTTCGTTCTTTTATCCCTTCGCCTTCTTTGCACCACTTCACTCATACTTTTGCTTCTCCCTTTATTGCCCCAGTCTTGCCATCCGCATCTAAATTAATTACTATCTGATATAAACCACTATCCAACTCTGACACCGGCACGTCAAAACCCTCACACGTAGAAGTAGCCGCCGAATCCACAATCGCAGAAACATCACTATACTCCTCAACGCCATCTTTCAATAAACTCAAACCACAACTCCCACCAGACAAATATTGATCTATATTCACCCTTATCATCAAACTATCTCCGCTCACCCCAGCATAAGTCATCACCCCCGACAAAACTTCTGCCGTATTTGGATCCTCCCCCTCATATTGCACGACTTTTTCTTTTTCCGGCGCCGTCTCAATCTCACCTTCGCTCTTCTCCTCATCCTTCATCTCATCTTTCGTCTCTTCCTGTGAGACCTCTGCATCTTTATTCCCACTATCATCTTTCACTTTAAAATATACATCCCACACAAAATAGCACACTACACCTGCGCCCACAAAAAGCATCACCATCAAAATCCAATATGCCCACTTCTTACTACCGTTTTTTCTTTTGCGTTTTTGTGCCATAAATTACAATACTCCTATCTACCATTATAACAAATACATCAAAAAAACACAATCAGTAAATCCCAGATTATAAATCCAAAATCTCCATAGCTTTTTCTAAAACCTTCCTCTCCTCTTCAGTACAATCCATCATCCTTGCTTTAAATAATTCAATCGTCTCCTCATGCTTATAATTCAATATCTCCAAAGTCCTCGCCGCACCGGGTACTTTCTTCAATACTCCTTTTTCCACTAAATTATCAATATGCTCCGCCACAGCCGAAACGCTAGATAATCCAAGCCCAGTCATAATTTCACGATAAGACGGCGAATACCCATTTTCCTCAGTAAAATCCTGCAAGAAATTCAAAACCGCTAATTGTTTTTTTGTTAATTTAATTGCCATTATGTTATAATTATAAACAATGGATAAAAATAAATCAATCGATGGTCTTACTGTTCATCGCCCAAAAAAGGCGCCCACTAGGGCTACCACTAAAAAAACCACAGCTCGCACTTCATCTAAATCACCCAAATCCACCCCTAAACCCTCCAAGAGCCCAAAGCCAGTAGTTAAATCCCAACCTATTAATAAAACTCCTGTTGAACCGCACAAATCTCACCCCATTTCTATCACTACACCTACCGAACAGTCAGTCCCTCAAGATTCAGAAGTCCCGACCGCCAACTCAACTGAAGACCACACACCCTTAGCCAGCGCCGAAGACTTTCTTAAGCCAGTCCAGGCCTTCGATTTTGATGAACAAAGTGGCGAACTCAAAGCCTCCACTACCCCCACCGACAATACACCTAAAAAACCCAAAAAAGAAAAGAAAAAAATGTCCAAAAAACGTAAAATTATTCTCAGCATCATTCTTACTATTGTATTTATCCTCATCGCCGGCGTAATCTGGTTTATTATATGGGGCAACGACATCATCGCCAAAATCACCGGTGGTCAAGGTAATGTCTTAGATCTCCTTACTTTTATGGAAGAAAAATATGAGCCTCTAAAAACCGACGAAAACGGTCGTACCAACATTCTTGCCTTCGGCACTAGCGGATATAATATGGAGGGCGATGAAGGCAACGGCACCCACGATGGCGCCCAACTCACCGATTCCATTATGGTCATCAGCCTTAATCAAGAAACCGGCGACGTCGCCATGCTTTCCCTACCACGCGATCTCAAAGCCTCGCCTACTTGTACCGCCACTGGCAAAATCAACGAAGTTTATTGGTGCAACAATATCAACGGCGACGATGAGCAAGCTGGCGCTCAGGCCCTCATGGCAGAAGTCGGCAATATCCTCGGTATAGATTTCCAATATTATTCGCACCTTAATTGGGGTTCACTTGTCCAAATCGTTGATACTCTCGGCGGCATCAATATCACCCTAGATGAGGACATCTCTGATTATTACTGGACTGGCGCCGTCTTTGAAGCCGGCACCGAATATACCATCAATGGTGAACAAGCCCTTGGTCTCGCCAGAGCTCGTCATGGCACTTCCGGTGGTGACTTCTCTCGTGGCGCTTCTCAACAAAAAATCCTTATCGGCATCAAAAATAAAGTCTTCGAAAAAAATCTTTCCATCACAGACATACTCAGTTTAGCTAGTACACTAGGCGACAATCTCCGCACCAATTTCTCCATTGAAGAGATGAAAACTCTTGCTCACTTAACTTCTACTTTCGACTTTGACAACATGCGACAAATCTCCCTAATTGAACCAGAACGCCTTATGACTACCGGCACCATCAATGGTATTTCATACGTACTACCCTCAGGTGGCGCCGGTTACTATACTCGCATCCAAGATTATGTCGCTAAAATGCTCTCCAATGACCCTCGCATCTACGAAGATTCTAGTATTCTCGTCCTTAATGGCACCGAAACTCCAGGCCTAGCCTCCACAGAACAAGCCGCTCTTGAGTCTGATAAATATCAAAACATCTACATAGACGACGCCCCAGAAGGAGAATACACTGATCAATACACCCTCTACGCCCTCACCGACACTGCCCCCAATACTCGCAAATTACTTGAAGAAAAATACAACACCCAAGCAAAAACCCCCGAGGAACTTCCCGAGGGCATCATCACAGAATGTGACTTCGTTTTAATCATCGGAAATACTGCTAGCGACTCTACTAATGATTAATTTCCTCTCACGCCCTTCCCCCTCAGAATGTGTTTCAATATCTGAATAATCTTGCGCAAATTTATGCACAACTCTTCTATCTGCTGCATTCAAATTTAATTCAATCGGCTTCCCAGTTTCCCTCACCCTACGAATCCATCCTTCAGCCTTCTCTTCAATCTTATCCGCCCTCTGTCTCTTATAATTCGCCACATCCACATTCACTCTCGTCACCTCGGCATCTTTAGAAACCAAAGCCATCGAAACTATATGTTGAAGCGCCCGCAAATTATCCGCATTCCTACCAATCAAAAGCGAATTGAGAGAAGTAGATGGCACAGATAATTGAATCACTTCATCATCTATCGTAGAAGTCACGGCCACATTTATTCCAAAAAAACTCAATAAATCTTCGAGGTATCGTGCCGCGAATCTAATTGACTCATCTTTATTCATATTTATCTCCTTTTCTTTTTAATATCTTTAGCGGAGATACGAGTTATTTTTGTTCCTGTTTTTTTATTTTTTACAATTTCTGCTTCTTTTATATCACTCAATTCCTTTAGCACTGCCTTATCAGTAGTGGTATCAATCTCATCCTCCACTTTACGTAATATCATCCTTTGCTGCACTACAGTTATTACATTACTCAAGAAATAATAAAACGACAGGGCCCCATTCAAATTAAACATAATTATAAACATCATCACCGGCATCATCATAGACATCTGCCCGGTTGCCATACTACTTATCTCCGAATCATTTACTTCTTTCCCATCCTTCGCATCCTTTATAAGATCGCGGAATTTCTTCTTTTTAACAGATTTACCAGAGGGCATCTGCTGCTTCATAGCCCAATACTGTACTAATGACGCCAAAACCGCACACACCAATATAAACAAAGCACTCCAACTAAAATGACCGGTAATCACATCGCTCGCCTTTACATCTAAATCTACCCAACCAAATAATTGTGGATGGAAATCATAAATCGTCTTCTCTTCTACTGGAATGTCAGTATTTGTCAAATCCGCCAAATACACTTCTTGCTTCCCCTCAAGCTCTCGTATTTCTGAACCTTCATACGCCACGATATCGTACGCCCGATTCATCAAATTATCCGTCGGGAGAGGCGTCGCAATCACCCTAATAGCTGAAAAAATCGCAATAAATATCGGAAGCTGTATCAATAAAGTCACAATTGAAGCAAACGGCTTTATATTATATCTTTTATACAAGTCCATCGTCTGCAAAGATTCCATTTGCTTATTACCCTTGCAATTCTTTTTAATCTGAGTCAGCTCTGGCTGAATCTTCCGAATCAATTTCGTCTGGTTTAGCTGCTTCTTAGTTAATGGCCACATTAAAAGCTTCACCAAAATAGTAAATATAATTATCGCCAAACCAAAGTCATGCACCAAATTAAAAATCACAAACAAAATGTTTACAATAGGCTGCACTACGATTAAATCTATTAAATTAAACGGACTACCCGTCAAAATCGAACCCACCACAAAACCTATCACCAACGCCCAAATCACTATCTTTTTTACACTCATCTTACCCATTATAACATACCCTACTTTCTTCCACTAATCTATCTATCATTTTCTCCACTTCCCCAAACGGCATCGTCATCACATCACTAGAGTAAACCACAAAAACATAATCAACTCCCTTCGGTATATTATCCAAATTCAACCTTAACGCCTCATACATCCTCCTCCGTATCTTGTTTCTCCCTACAGCCGACTTCAATACCTTCTTTGATACCACCACAGCCATTCTAGTAAAACCCCTCGTATTTTTAGTAAACACCAAAGACATTTTTGCAGCACGAATCGTCTTACCTTTCTGGTAGACATATCTCACCCCACCCCGTGAATGAAATCGATACTTCTTATTCAACATAACACAATATAATTATATCATTAAAAAACGTCGGCAAGGCACCCTCCAAAAGAGAACCCCGCCAACATTTAATTAAGCAGATAATTTAGCACGGCCCTTAATGCGACGACGAGCCAACACTTTCCTACCATTCTTAGTGGCATTTCTCTTCATAAAACCATGCTCAACCTTACGCTGCTTTTTATGCGGCTGATATGTTCGTTTCGGCATATTATTCCTTAAACTTTAAATTATTTCAAATTCTTTATATAGTATAGCGCATTTTTCCACATTTTTCAAGGAGTTTTCCACAATGTTTTTAGAGATGCTGCCTTTCTTGTGGAAAATTCCCCCTCTATTTTTCATCCTCATATTACAACACAATTTTTCTCTCCCAAAACCTGTGGAAAACTACCAACTCCATGCTATAATAAATAGTACAAAAGGAGGTCAATCAATAATGTATGACGTTTGGAAAAACGCACTTGCTGAGATAGAACAGCAAATTTCGGCTGCTAATTTTTCCACCTGGTTCCAAGATACCTCTCTCATCTCTACCGACAATGGCAGTATTATCATCGGCGTCAAAAATTCCTTCTACGTCAAACAACTTCGCAATCGTTATATTGATATTATTAAAACTGCCCTCAAAAATAACAATATCGAAGTCAATACTATAGATTTCGAAGTTCAAACCAACGTCAAATCCAAAGTCCGCCCTCGTGAAATCACTAAAAGTGACACCGCCATCAAAAATCGCGTTAAAACCATCCGCAACCAATCACCAAAAGAACAGTCTAACCACAGCACCGGCCTTAACCAAAAATACACCCTGGATAATTTCGTCGTAGGCTCTAATAATGACCTCGCCGTATCAGCTGCCCGCAGCATTATTGATGCTCCTGGCGACCGCTACAATCCATTCTTCCTCTACGGTGGCCCAGGCCTCGGTAAAACCCATCTCGTTCAAGCCATTGGTAACGAATTATTAAAACGCAACCCAAACCTCAAAATCTTCTACACCCCCATCTCCCACTTTTACTCGGACTTCATCGACTCAGTTAAACTCGGTAAGGGTAAAGAATTTAACTTAAAATTCCGAAAACTAGATGTTCTAATTATCGATGATTTCCAATTCATCGTAGGCAAAGAGAAATCTCAAGAAGAGTTTTTTAATATCTTTAATGACCTTTATCAACTCAATAAGCAAATCATCGTCACTTCAGATCGCCTACCTAGTCAAATTAAATCTGTCGACGAAAGATTAGCCTCTCGCCTCACCTGGGCTGGCGCCTTCGACCTCCAACTTCCCAAATTCGAAGACAAATGTGCCATCCTTCAAGCCAAAGCTGAACTCATGGGCGCAGAAATCGAATCCGAAGCTATCGAATATATCGCCGAAAACGTCAATACCAACATCCGCGACCTAGAAGGTGAATTCTCCACCATACTCCTAATGTCTGAAGTGCGTGGCCTCACCCCACTTGAACTCATCCAAAATGGTTCAGTCAACGTTAATAAATCCTCCAAACTTCGCCCCACCTCACCCAAGCAAATCGTTGAAAAAGTCGCGAAATATTATCAACTCACCGTCAAAGATATGTGCAGTAAATCACGTGTTGCTAACATCAAAACAGCTCGCCAGGTTGCCATGTTTATCTTATCCAAGGAATTAAGTCTCAGTACCAACAAAATCGCCTCTGAAGTTGGAGTTAAAGATCACACTACTGTCATGCATGGCATCAAGAAAATTGAAAAAGATCTCAAACTAGACTTCGCCCTTCGCGATCAAATCGAGGAAATCAAGGAAAAAATCTATGGCTAATAAAATATTTACTCATTTTGTGGAAATCCCGTGCAAAACTCTCTGGAAAACTCCGTGTAAATCACGCGTAAAAAAATGTGTACAATTATACCCACAATACACAAAATGTGTAAAAAATAATTTATTCACTACTTTTTCCCACCTTCCCCACTTCTTTTCCCACAACCCAACTACCCCAATTACTCAACTATTTTATCCACTATTCCACAAGCCCTACTATTACAACTACATAATATTTAAATAATAGAAAGAAAGGAAATTTACATGAAAATTAAAGTCACACAAGAAAAATTAAGCAAAGCTTTAAATAATGTTAGTCGTGTAGCTATCGGTAAAGTTACACTCCCTATATTGAATAATGTCTTGATTAGAGTAGACAATAAGAAAGTATCCTTAATCACTACCAATCTAGATATGGCCGTAGTAGACTTCCTACCAGTCTCTAGTTCCGAGGATGGTGTAGTTACCGTACCAGCCAAACTCCTCGCCGAATTTGTATCCAACTTACCAAAAGGGGAAACCATTGAAATATCCTCAGATGATACTAAGGTTACCATCTCTGCGGGTAAATACTCCTCCACTATTAATGGTACTCTCGCTGATGATTTTCCAGAATTACCAGAAATCAACGAAGCACAAGCCGTAGTATTTAAAATTGGCGTAGATGAATTTAAAACTGGTATCAATCAGGTTATTATCGCTAGCTCAAATGATCTTACGCGCCCAGCTCTCACCGGGGTTTTCTTTGGTACTAATGATCATACTTTAGCTATTGCTGCTACAGATGGCTATCGCCTAGCTGAAAAGAAACTCATCGACAAGGTTGAAAGCGAAGTTAAAGCTATCGTGCCGTCTGGTTCCCTTCAGGAAGTCCTTCGCTCCATTAACGATGATGTTGAAGAAGTGGAAATCTCATTCAATGATGATCTGGTGCGCTTTAGGCTTGGTGAAGTAGAGATTATTTCAAAACTTATCGATGCAAGCTTCCCTGATTACCAGAAACTTATCCCTAAAGACAGCAATATCCACGTTACCCTTAATCGTGAAGAGCTTATTCGCGTCACTAAATTGGCAGCTCTCTTTGCTCGTTCGGTAGGTGGTTCTATTATTTGCGAAAGTAAATCTCCGGACATTTTCTCGGTCAAATCCATTGCTAATGAATTTGGTGAAAATGATTCTCAGATTGAGACCTCAGTAGACAAAGACGGAAAAGTAAATCTTAATTCCAGATTCCTTATAGACGCACTTAACGCCCTCGAAGAAAAAGACATAGAATTTAATTTTTCAGATCGCGTTGCCCCCATTCTACTCAAAAATAAAAAGAGTAATAAATATACTCATATAGTAATGCCACTCAATTCATAATGATTATTAAATCCATCAAACTCACCAACTTTCGCAACCATTCCCAATATTCCCTTGAATGTAACAATGAAACTTCTCTTATACTCGGTGAGAATGGCTGTGGTAAAACCTCGGTTCTAGAAGCTATCTACATTTTAACCAGAGGTAAAAGTTTTCGCGCCACCGATTCGGATATCCTTAAACGTGGTACCAATTTCTACCGTATAGAATTGGAATTCACCAACGGCTATAAAAATATCGCCACCTATGATGGTAAAAATAAAACTTTTATTGTGCAGGATAAAAAAACTAAACGCTTACCCAAGAAAAACAAATACCCCGTAGTGTTATTCTTACCATCAGACCTCAACCTCATCAGTCATTCTCCCAGCCGTCGTCGAGACTATTTTGATCGTATTTTTAGCCAATTTAGTGAAACCTATAGCACAAGCCTATCTAAATACGAAAAAGCCCTCAAGCAGCGTAACGAGCTGCTCAAAAACGATTTTCTCACCAAAGAAGCATTATTTTCATGGAATATCCTTCTAGCTAAATATGGCGCAGATTTATACAACTTCCGTAAAAATTTTATTCAAGAATTTAATCACAAAATTACCAACATCTACCATTTCATTGCTGATAACAATGATGAAATAGAAATCACATATAAAACTGACGCTACTGATATGACAGACAATAAATATCTCCATCAATTAGAGCAAAGTTTTGATAAAGATTCATATCTTGGGCATACAAGTTTCGGCATTCATCGAGACGATTATATTTTTCAATTCAATCATGAGGCTGCCGACGGTTCCGCCTCAAGGGGTGAGACCCGCTCCATCATTCTTGCTCTTAAATTTATCGAAGCCTCGCTCATTTATGAGAAGCTACAATTAAAACCCATCATTCTTCTAGATGACGTCTTTTCCGAACTCGATGAGACTCGCCGCCATTGCCTGGTTAAAAACTTCAAAGATAATCAAGTTATCATCACTAGCGTAGAAATGATAACCGAACATAATCTTTAATTGTTTAATGCGTAATAATCATTCAAGAAAGCTATTACCGGGTTTTCATTACCTTCAAAATACAATATATTATTATACGCTGTCGCATCACCGGAATATTGTCTCAGTGCGTCTGTAGCCCTTGCCAGGGATACATACCTCTGTGCGTATTTATATTTTTGCCAATCCGGATTGTTAGACGAATTTACAAAAGCCGCCCCAGACGCAATTCTCTTCTCCTCATCTGATGAGCTAATGAATTTCTTTATCATCCCCAAAATGTCCGATATAAAAGGCACGGAGTCAGAATTTTGATTTAATGAATCTAAAATCCCACCATCCATTACACCTAACGGGGTAGTTCTATTATCATTATTTTTTATAAATCCCGCTAATATCGAATCGTTATTAATTGTTCTCACTCCAGATTCATTCAAGGTGGTATTCTCTTCTACAAATTTTATAAATTCCGCATCGCCATACGGATTATTTAGTGTAGTTACATCAAACGTCGCAATCTCAGAACACCCAGCCGAGCCAACTGCACCAATCCTACCGTAAGTTTCACAATCCCCAAATACCGACAAATAACCATCCACACTATCCGCGTATGATGATAATGTTAGGGATGATATAGCCTTCGCTGTGGTAGCCATAAAAGAACCCACGCGGGATAATGTTGAATCACTAGATAACCTCAAGTTTACCCCAAAATTATATATAATAGATCCCAAAAAAGTATTTTTAGATGTTATATCAAAAGGACTTCTGTTCATTCTATCCGCCGCCGCATCCATCGCTATTATATTTTGATTCAATCTACTGTATGCCACTACAGCCGCTGCGTCACCTGGTGTTCCGCCACTTGCCTTCGCCAATTCCTTTCCTACATTTACGGCACCTTCTACTAGAAATTCCCCAGCATTCACACCTTTTATTGTTTCGTAAGAGTTATCAACTAACGATTTAGACATAGTCGGGGCCACCAAATCCAAAATCGCCGACGAAGCCTTCTCTACCCCGTTACTGATCAATCTCCCAATTGAACCTTTTACCTTTGAGGATGTAGAAGCAATAGTCTCGTTAGTAGTAGCTCCGCCATTCGCTACGCCCAGCTGGCTTTCTACTGTTTTTAACACTCTATCGGAAGAATAGTTTTCTACTTTATTGGCATCTATTTTTTCACCAGATAATATAGCGTATAAACTTGGTGAATCAAGCGGCGTACCATAAGTTCTCACTACTTCGCCAGTTTTAACATCTACTACTTCCGATTCTGCGCTCTGGTATAAATAATTCATGGCCTCATTGATTTTAGATTCATTCCCTTCCCCAGCCTTCATCTTGCTGATATTTTCCATAAACACTAAGAAAAATAAACTAGACCTCTGCTCTTTAGATATAGTATCTGCTACCTTTAAGGTGTCGGCTGCATTCAATGTTGCTTCAGCAGAAGTCTTGGCCAAATTCTTCTCGCCCACCTCATTAATAAAACCAGCCACATCGCTACTAGACTTTGCCGCATTGCCGTCAAGATCATATTCATAATAAATTTCTTCCGCACCAGTCTTTTCGTTAACCTTAGTCTTTTCCACTAATGACGCATTATTAACGTCTATATCACTACCTTCCCCAATTAAAGATTTCATCACTCTATCAAAATCCGAATTTCCCGTATAGTTATTTCGAGTCGTTCCAATTTTTTTAAACACTTCTTTTGCTGCATCATCATAATAATATGCCGCTCTCGAGTAAGTAGCTTCATTGAATGCATCATACAATACTACATTATTACTCACTTCCGTAACAAAGTTATCAGCCGTAATTATTTTGTCATTCATTTTTAAGACAGAACTTATACCACTATCGTTATCCTCTACAAAATCACCATTGCCATCTATATATCCTACTAATACATTTTTCTTTTTTAGTCTTTCCGCCGTATTGGCAGGAATGTCGCCGGCATAAAGTGCTTGCTGAAACACCAATATCTTACTCTGTACTGCATCGGCATACTGTACGTCGGTTTCTTCAATTAACCTCTCAGAAATAGCTGAAGGTATTAAGTTGCCCGATCCAAACAACACCAAAAACACCACTAAAATCGCCGTAATAAACCCCACCGCGCCTAAAGATTTTATTTTTTTACCCAAACTATTTTTTGATTTTTTCCCGTTGACATGAGAAATAATCTGATTATTCTTAAGCGCTGCGCTCTCGCTCAGCCGTAATATTTCTTCTGCCGACATAACTAATATAATTATAACATATATCCGATATTATTCATAATCTGTTATAATATATGGCATGACTGAAATCTCTAAAATCATACCCGGCGGGCAAGCCCTTGGTACCCATGAAGACGGACGCAAAATATTTTTTTGGAATGCCTTACCTGGTGAAATCGTAAAAACCTATAACATTGCTAAACGTAAATCTCATTACTACGAAGCCGTCGCTACCGAGATTTCCAACCCTTCTCCGTATCGCATCACGCCACAAGATAATTGTTTTCTTTCGACTTCTCCATGGCAAATTATTAAATACTCACAAGAATTACAATTTAAGCAAGATATAGTCGTAGAACTTTTCCGCGAACATCAAATCATCATCCCTACTCCAGAAATTTTCACCGATAATTGCGATTTCCATTACCGCAACAAGATGGAATATGCCCTTTATTGGAATCATCAAACCAATAAGATTGAACTAGCTTTTCACGAACGAGGCTCCCACCGCAAACTCCCCATCTCTCGTTCGTCTATTGAACGTCCTGAAATCTTCACCGCCGCTCAACAAATCATCAAAGACCTCAATTCTCGCCACGAAGAAGCCCGTAAATATCAATCCCTACTTCTTCGTTGCAATCAAAATGGTGAAGTTTCTGGCGGCTTATATGAGAATCACCAACCCCACCCAATTTTCAAAAATCTCACTGACCAAATTCTCGGCTATACCTATTCTTATTCTCCCAACGGATTTTTTCAAATCAATCTCCCTGTTTATGAGCTGGCCCTCACCGAAATTCAAAAACATATCACCACCGATCAAGTCCTCGACCTTTATGCTGGCGTTGGTACCATCGGCCTCTCCGTTGCTCGCGACAAACAACTCACCTTAGTTGAGTGTGACAAGGCCGCCTTTCGAGAAATGGAAAAAAATATTCCCGTCACCTCTCAAAATCCACCTCTCGCTATCTTATCCAAATCTGAAGATGCGTTGAATTATATTGCTCCCGATCAAACCGTCATCTTGGATCCACCTCGCGCTGGCTGCGATCAAAAACTCACCAATAAACTCCTCGAAATCCAACCGGAAACAATTATTTACCTCTCCTGCAATCCCGCCACTCAAGCTCGCGACATCAAAAATCTCTTGCCAAAATATCAAATTGCCGAAATCAAAACCTTCAATTTCTTCCCGCGCACGCCACACATAGAAAATCTCGCCATCCTCAAACGGAACCATTAAAACTATACATTTTACACTATAGAATTTTTCAAAAACACTCTGCAATTTTATTCATTTTTAGCTAAAAATATGCTAGAATCTTCTTAAGACGGAAAGGTGGCCGAGTGGTTTAAGGCGCACGCTTGGAAAGCGTGTAAACTCGCAAGGGTTTCGCAAGTTCGAATCTTGTCCTTTCCGCCAAAATTGCATCTAGAATAGCTCGCTATTCTAGAGGGAATTTTAAGGAATGGTTCAAGATTTTATATCTTGTCCTTTCCGCCAATTACATCCGCCAAAATCACATGGAGTAGAAGGTGAGCGAAAACACACTAATAGAGTTGAGGGGTTTAACGAAACGGTATGGCTATGGCGACACCGAGTCGTTTGCTCTCAAAGATTTCGATTTGACCATTAAGCGTGGCGAATTTATTATGATTATGGGGCCATCGGGTTGCGGCAAGACTACCCTGCTCAATATTATAGGCCTCCTAGATCGCGCCTCACGGGGCGAATATATCCTAAATGGTGAAAACGTCGCCAGTATTTCCGCACGTCGCCAAGCTCGGCTTCGCGCCAAAAAAATCGGTTTTGTTTTTCAAAATTTCAATCTCATTGAAGATTTACCAATTTTGGAGAATGTTGCCCTGCCGCTAGTCTATACTGGATATACTAAAACTTCTCGCCTTAAACACGCCTCCAACGCTTTAAAAAGATTTCATCTTCAAGAGCGCGAATACTATCTTCCGTATCAGCTTTCCGGCGGTCAACAGCAACGCGTAGCTATCGCAAGGGCCATCGTAGGTAACCCCGAAATCATCCTTGCCGACGAACCTACTGGTAATCTAGATTCTCGTTCATCACATATAGTTATGGAAGAGCTCAAAGCTATACACGACGAAGGCAATACTATTATTATGGTTACCCACAATCCCGCCCTCACCGTTTATGCTACACGCGTTATTAACATGCTAGACGGCCAAATCGACACCGATATCAAGACGGTCGCCGACGCCAATCTGCCACAACCCATCAGTGTTAAAATCAAAAAGAAAAAATCCGAATTTTCCTCTCTCATTTCTGCCGATTCCAAAAGATCTCGTAAACATAAAAAATCCCGGAGGAAACGCTGATGGCTCTACTATTACGCACTCATTTCAAATTGGCCAAAACATCAATCCGAGAGAACCGCACCAGATCATTTCTCACGTGCTTAGGTATTGCTATTGGTGTAGCAAGTATTATCTTGATTTTATCGCTTATGGGCAGTATTTCTAATCTCATTCAAAACGAAATCGGTGAGATTGGCGCCGATCTCATCGTCGTTCGTCCTAGCTCTACCAAAGATTCTGTCACCAGTATAGTTGAGGAGCTTACCTCTGCTAATTCATTCCAAAAATCCAGCCTCGCTATTTCGGATGTTCCCGCCATCGCTAAATTGGAAAATGTTTCTGCGGCAGCTCCTATCGCCATCTCTAACAACACTATTATTTCAGAAAAAAACACTCTTTCTAGTGTGCCGGTTTTGGGCACCAATTTAGATTTCATCAAAATAGAGCCGCTCTCTATGCGATATGGTGCATTTCTTAACGAACACAACGCAGAAAATTCTGTAGTCTTAGGCCACACTCTCTCACTTGCACTATTTAACACTATTAATAGTACAGTCGGCAAGACGGTTACTATCATGGGTGAAAAATTCATGATAGTCGGAGTTCTAGACGAAGTTGATAAATCTATCAATTTTGACAATATTGATTTCGACAACGCTCTCATTATGGACATCGATAGCCTAGATAGAATTACCGGTTCTACTCAAATTCAGCAAATCAACATTAAAGCTGCCAATACAGATAGTCTCTCCACTATTTCCCAAGACATAGAAAACGAACTCTTCAATCAAAAACTCGGCGACAAAAACTTCACCGTCGCTTACGGTGACGCTATTACCCATCCGGCCAGCTCGCTCTTTACTATCGTCTCCGGTATGCTTACTATTGTTGCCGCTATTTCTCTAGTAGTCGGCGGTATTGGTGTTATGAATATCATGCTCGTTTCAGTTGCAGAACGTACTCACGAAATCGGCATTCGCAAAGCCGTTGGCGCTTCGTCTCGCAATATTCTCATGCAATTCCTCTTTGAGGCGCTCATACTATCCATACTCGGCGGCATTCTTGGACTTATCTTGGGTTATGTTTTGGCTTTTCTGCTCTCTGTCATCACTCCGTTCGCCCCATACATTAGCTGGGAAATTATCGCCATTACCTTCCTTACTACCATTTCCGTCGGTATCATATTTGGTATTTATCCGGCCCTCAAAGCTGCCAGTAAAAATCCCATTGATTCCCTCAGATATTATCGCTAGTGGTATAATAATCTTATGAAGAAATTATTAGAAAAAATCCCTTTCTACAATAAAGCCGTTCTACCATATCACTATATTCAAGCTGTTGCGGCTAGTGTTAAGTACGGCCATCCTGGCAAAAAACTACGTGTTATTGGTGTCACTGGTACAAACGGTAAAACCACTACTTGTTTTATGATTTGGAACATGCTAAACGCCGCCGGCCATAAAACAGGCATTATGACCACGGTCGCATGGGGCGTCAAAACTCTCAAACCAGAGCTTGGCCATATGACTACAGTTGATGCCAACACCCTTAACCATCGTATTTCACAGATTGCCAATTCCGGCGCCGAATTTCTTGTACTAGAAGTCACATCTCACGCACTTGCCGAATTTCGCACTTTTGGCGTACCGATAGAAATCGCCGTCTTCACAAATCTTACGCATGACCACCTAGATTATCACAAAACTACCGCTAAATATCGCGCCGCCAAAGGTAAACTCTTTAAAAAAGCCAAATTCAGTATCCTTAACGCCGACGATGCCGCTACTTCATATTATAAAACCATCTCTAAAGCATATACTACCTACGGCATAAAACATGGCGTAAACCGCGCCCAAAATATCCAGCTCTCAGTCTCCGGGGTAAAATATTCATTTGGTGATATAAATATCGAGACCAAAATCCCAGGTGAGTTTAATGTGTATAATTCCCTTGCCGCAGCACTCGTTGGTCAAAAGCTTGGCCTATCCAACTCAGAAATTGAGCATGGTATTTCTAGCCTCAATTCCGTTGAGGGCCGTATGAACATTATCGACGAAGGCCAACCATTCACCGTCATTGTAGACTATGCCCATGCGCCCGACGCCATCCAAAAAGTCTTCAATTCAGTCAGTGGGCATAAAGGCAGAATTATCTCCGTACACGGTGGCGCAGGTCGCCGCGATCCATCTACCCGTCCAATTCGTGGCGAAATTCTCGCCAAACACTCCGACATCGTCATTATCACAGAGGACGATTCTCGTGACGAAGATCCAGAAAAAATCGCCCAAGGCTTTATCGAAGGCGCTGAAAAAGCCGGCAAGGTTCTCAATAAAGACCTCTTCAAAGAATTAGACCGCAAAAAAGCCATCCAGCTCGCCTTAGATAAAGCTAAAAAAGGTGACCTCGTCCTCATCCTTGGCAAAGGTCACGAAAAATCCATCCTACGCGCCGACGGTCCTCACGAGTTCGAAGACATCAAAGTTACCAAGAAATTACTTAAGGCTCGTAATTAGCAATACCTTCCACGATGTGCTTCTCTTCAATACCAAGGCTATTGGCTATTGCTGCCGCACACGCCATATATGATACTGCAGTCTCGCCAGTTACAAATGTTGCCACCGACATAATATCCGACCTCAGCGACAACGTCGCCTCAGTTCCCTTTGGATACAATTTTGAATTTAATATTTTCACGTCAGAACTCGTCTGTCCATAAGTTACGGTTTGCGCCTTACCTTTAAATACTTCAAATGTTTGATAATTTAAATCATCACTATTTAACACTACAATTTCCGGCTTCATATCAAACAGGGTTTTCTCATTTTCCAAATACTCTCCCGGTTCCATATCTTGTAAACCAGCTGTCACAAAATTCGTCATCGCCGCCACATATACCGGTAATCCATAAAAAATATTATCCCTTAAACCCTCTGCTGGTACCGTCACAATCACGTAATTCGCCCCAGCCTTCCAGGCATCACTCAAAAATTTATGTAACATTCCAATCTTAAACGGCTGGTCGGAAGCCAACACTGCCACCTGCTCGCCGGTCGAACGCAAAATCTCATGCACATAATGTGCCACAATTGTTTTACCTGTAGTTCCAGTAATCGCAACTAGCCTCATATCCTTCGTCGGATTTCCGTAATAAGACTTCAAAAGTCGAGCTTTTATTTTCTGCGACTTACCTTTTAACCCCCCCTTTTTACTAGATTTATTGGTTCTTTCTCGCGCTCCCATAAAATAATTCCCTAAAAATTCCTGGCGGAAGAGAGAGGATTCGAACCTCCGAACGGGTTAACCCCGTCACACGATTTCGAGTCGTGCGCCTTCAACCACTCGGCCACTCTTCCACCTTCCATTCTACCATAATCCTTCCCAATCGACAACCGTCACCAGTTTGAGCCATCGAGCATCTCAAGTATGCTATAATATCCTTATGGATAACACATTCAACCTTTGGCTCGGCGTCATTGTCATCTCTGCCATCGGTACTTTTGCCCATTTCCTTTACGACATCAGTCGCGAAAACCACATCCTCGGCCTTTTCACGGCTGTCAACGAAAGCACCTGGGAGCACATCAAAATCGCCATCACTCCTACACTCCTCTGGTGTCTCTATGATGGATATTTCTATGGCGAAAATCCTAATTATTTCTGCGCTAAACTTATCAGCCTTCTCATTCTCACATTTTTTATTCCCGCAGTTTTTTATTCTTACAAAAAATTCACCAAACGCCCCATCCTGCCCATAGACATCGCCACTTTCTACGCTGCCATCATACTTAGTCAGCTCGCTTTCTATGCCATCCTTGGGCTCAGCCCCATGGCACACGTCGCTACCTATCTCTCCTGCATTGGCCTCTTCATCTTTTTCGGTTGCTACATGACTCTCACCCTCGACCCTCTCAAATTTTTCATCTTCAAAGATCCCATCACCGGCAAATACGGCTTTCGCGCGCATCGTCGCGTCAAATTCAAAAATCCCCGCAAGCCTTCAAAAAAGTAATTTATACCACATTTCTTCAAAATATGGTATAATAATACAGTCACCTATACGGTGATGCTCATTTAATTTCTAGGTGGATGTGCGATTAATTTCTAAACATCCACGTATGCACTCGTAGCTCAGTTGGATAGAGCGTTGGCTTGCGGAGCCAAAGGTCGCACGTTCGAATCGTGTCGAGTGTACCAAATGAAAATCGAGAGCTTGCTCTCGTATTTTTATTTGCTATAATAAAATCATGAATTGGGATTTAGCCACAGACGTTATTCTCTATGCGAGCTTTGCTATCCTCGCGGTTTTTGTTATACTTGGAATCTGTCAATGGATTAAACGCAAATCTCTCAAAAAAGTAGACTGTCAGCTCCTCTGGATGCCTCTTCCTCTCGCCCTTATGGCCATCACTTACGTCATTTTTGATAAATTTCTCATACTAAACACTCGCCCAGATGGCTCCGGTGAGCCCTCGTTCCCTTCTACGCACGTCATGGTCGTCGCCACCATTTTTCTACTAGTCGCTCTTGCTATCCCAACTTACATCAAATCCAAGCTTGCCTGTACCACCCTAGATATTATCATGCTTGCCTTCCTTGTTCTCGTCTCCGTGGGCCGCATTTTCGCCAATCAACACTGGCTCTCCGACGTCCTCGGTGGTCTTGCCTTTGCACTCATATTTGCTGTCATCTATTATCTAACAGCCATAAGGAGAAAAAAGCATGCCCAGCATCTTCACTAAAATCATCCAAGGCGAAATTCCTTGCTACAAAATCTACGAAGACGATAAGACCATCGCCTTTCTCGACATCCACCCAGAGACCAAAGGTCATACCCTGGTTGTACCCAAAAAGGAAATCGACAAAATCTACGATCTTCCCGACGAAGACTATCAAGCACTTATGCGCACCGTACAAAAACTCTCCAAGCATCTGGAAACAAAACTTGGAGCTCGCACCCTCTGGAAAGTTATCGGCACTGACGTTCCTCACGCTCACGTCCATCTTCTTCCCTATGATAAAACTTGGTACCATGGCCGCGAAGTCCCAATGACCGACGCCGATTTTGAACAAATCCGTAGTTTGCTAGAGTTTAAAAAATAGCTCAGCCCTACCGACTTAAAAAGCCCCGCCACAATAGACGGGGCGAGGGGTTGGCTTGTCATTTGCGTTTACCAAGTTCTATTACTGGCCGTCGAGCCTTAATGATTTTCCATCCAGGCTCTATTTCCTCATGGTCGTTGCTGGCGCGCTCATCAGAGTCATCCACGGAGATAATTTTAAATCCCTCCGCCTTCATCGACGCCAATTTTCTTTCCAGGGCCTCTTCTCCGCTTGATTTATCTACATAGAACAGTTCTGTCTCGTTGTCAATGAATCCCATTTTCCTCACCTCCTCAGGTTCTCGTAAATCATGACTAATTCAACAACTCTCAAGACGGCCAATTTAGGCTCCCAAAAACCAACCCCCACACCATTATATCACACTCTACGCTACGCATGTTATAATCAAAATATGAACACGAATCACGAGCAATCAAACACTGCCCCCGAAGGCTCCACCGAAACTAAATGGTCTGATCTGGAATCCCTCGCCAAAAACGGCCCCTCGGGCAGCGTCCAAGAACAAGTAAATTTAACGCAGGGATATTCAGAAACCAATAAACTCCTACTTCCAGCTAGCTCAGAAGTAAACCAAAATATAGTCGAGACGCAAAGAGACCACAATTGGAGTTTAGGTAGAAAAGTTCTCTCAATTGCAGGGGTGATTAAAGAGGCCATTACCAACAAGGCTAAGCAAATCGTCGGCAAAGAAATGATTGGTCGCAGCTACTTTTTCGATCGATATGATAGCAACATACAATATATCAAACAACACACTGAAGACGAAGAGTCATTTAATCCTACCGAAGTTTATCAGGATTTAATGCACGATTTTCCAGAGCTCAGAAATGTTAAACTCGTCAGTTTTATAGGTATCAATTCTTTCGCTATACATCACCTCAAGGAAAACAACGAAGATGCCCCAACGATACTTTTCAACTTTGGTCCGAACACTTTTATCGTACAACAGCCCGAACAATCCAAAAAATTCAAAGATCTCCCATACAGCCAGCAGGAAGAGCTTCTCAAAAATAATTTTTACGATTATGATCTAGATATCCTAGTGCCAAAACCGAAATCAGAAAAAGATACCAATGTAGCAGGCATGCTAAAAGCGGTGTCCGAAAAAATGGGCAAAAGTCCCCACGAACTCCTACAGAACAAAAGATTGATGTCCACTTTTGTTTTTGTGCATGAGTTTGGTCATCAACTTGATTTCAGAAGAAATTACCTAAATCCTCGCCTCGAACAACAAATCAAAGAAAAAGGAAAAATATATGACAGATGGCAAGCAGTCCATGATGCCAGGGCGGCATCTGATCGGGAGCGTCAAAATGACGGCTATGACAAAATAACCGAGGATGGCCGCAAGAATTTCGGCCATAATGCGCAAGAACATTTTACGCGCAAAGCCGAGCTATATCGCAGTCGCCACAGCGAGTCTGTCGCCGATACGGTAGCAATTGATTTTATTATTAAATATGCGGACAAATACAATTTCTTCAATCAAGATAGTAAACCTATTAGTGAAAATTACAATCAAAACTATCAAGAAATGCAAGCTCAAAAACATAACGCGGAGCTATCTGAAGCCGAATGGACAAAGCTACGCCAAAATCTAGAGCATGATACCTGGTCGGCTAGCGTCCTAGCAAGCTTATATGGGGCGAACGACGAGTTATTTGATAGCGCCTATATGTATGCCGGAGCGCAAAATAATCCAAACGAGCTCAAAACCAGTGCTGATAATTTTCTCAGAAATGGCCTCAAATATACAAGGCAATGCGTTTGGAATAAGCAAAAATTCGGTGAACACTTCGGCACTAATGACACCAGTGGCTATGATGCAAAACCAGACCTAAAATCCACGCTTGAGGCCCTTGCTGGTTATAATGATTGGCGCCAAACGAACCAAGCCGAAAATAAAGATTACCAAGGCGACAAACAGCAAGATATAGAAGTTAAACGCGATAATGTAATTTCCAAGATGGTTCTTGAAGACTTCTCAATTATAAGTGACCTGATCGATGGACAGCCTCGTTCAAGAGAAGAGATTCAAAGGCGTTATCAACAACTATCAGCCGATTACAAAAATAGAAAAATGGATAATCAGGCCGACCGCCTAGATAAATTATTCCAAGCATACTCATCCATCAACGCAGTGCAGCCAATCTAGCCAAAACACAACTCTCGCCTCCTTTCCCATTTCATGGTATAATTATCATAAGTATTAGAGTAAGAGGAAAATCAAAACATGAAATTCGCGAGTAGTTACGAACCGAATCAATATGAATCGGATATTTATGCCGCCTGGGAAGCCTCCGGCATCTTCAATCCTAAAATCTCCACCGTGCCCGTTGACAATGACGGCGATGGCGTAGACGACCGAGAGGAGGGTGACACTGGCGCTCAAACTAAGCCCGCAGCGAGTGAGCATTTTGCAAGCCCGAGCGAAAGTCGAGAAGCCGAGTCGAGCCGAGTACCGGATAGTCCCGGGCGCAGGCCCGATTCGGCGACGAAACTTTCGCCCGGCGAGCAGCAAACCGCGAACGAACGTGGGCTTAGTCCTGACAGCGACACTTATTCTATCGTCATGCCCCCGCCCAATGCCAACGGCAATTTACACATCGGTCACGGCCTCACCATCGCCCTCGAAGATTCCCTCGCTCGCTACTATCGCCTCAAAGGCAAATCCTCTTGGTATATTCCCGGTGCCGACCACGCTGGCTTCGAGACCTGGGTTGTTTACGAAAAATCTCTAGAAAAACAAGGCCACACCCGTTTCGAATATTCCCGCGACGACCTCTATGCGAGAGTTTGGGATTTCGTCGCCGAACAGCGCGGCAATATGGAGCTCCAACTTCGCGCATTGGGCGCCTCTTGTTCTTGGAACGACCTTACTTTCACGCTAGATGAGAATGTCATCGACCGCGTTTATACTACTTTCGAAAAAATGTGGAACGACGGCCTCATTTACAGAGGCGAAAAGCTCGTCAATTTCTGCCCCAAACACCGTACAGCCTTCGCCGATATTGAGGTCGAGCACAAAGACGAAAAAGGTACCCTCTGGGACATTGAGTACAGGCTGGCGGAGAAATCTGACTCTACCGCGAACGAGTGCGAAGTCGGATCCATAATCGTCTCTACCACTCGCCCAGAGACCTTATTCGGCGACGTCGCCGTAGCGGTCAATCCTAACGACGAGCGTTACAAGGCTTTAATCGGTCAGCACGTCCATCTTCCCCTGACGGATAAAACTATCCCCATTATCGCCGATGAACACGCCGATCCTGAATACGGCACTGGCGCTGTTAAGATTACACCTGCTCACGATTTCGACGATTTCGAAGTCGGCGAGCGCCACGGCCTTCTCCGTATTAAAGTTATTGCCGAAGATGGCACCATGATTAATGTACCCGAAAAATACCACGGCCTCACCACCGCCGAATGTCGCAAAAAAGTCCTCAAAGACCTCAAAGAGCAAGGTCTCTTAAAAGGTGAGCATAAAATCACTCACTCTGTTGCCCATTGTTACAAATGCGACACCGTCCTTGAACCGATGCTCAAAAAACAGTGGTTTATCGATGTTGAAAAACTCGCTAAAGTCGCCATCGAACATCTCGAAAACAACGAAATCAAATTTTACCCAGAAAATAAACAAAAAGTCCTCATCAATTATCTCAAAGGCCTCAAAGATTGGAACATTTCTCGTCAAATCCCTTGGGGTATTGCTATTCCAATGTTTAAAAAAGCCGACAACCAAGCCACCGACGAGCCGGATTGGATTTTTGATCGTCGCACCAATCTTCAAGAAATCGAAAAAGCCGGCGTTAAATATGTCCGCGATGAAGACACTTTTGATACCTGGTTCTCATCTAGCCATTGGCCTATCGTTTGTACTGATTGGACAGAAGAAAATTTCAATCCCTATTATCCACTTAACGTTATGGAGACTGGCGCCGATATTCTCTTTGCCTGGGTGGCTCGTATGATTATGGTTGGGCTGTATGTCACCGGCGAAGTGCCATTTAAAGAAGTTTATCTTCACGGCTTAGTTCTCGATGCGCATGGCAAAAAGATGAGCAAGTCCAAGGGTAATGTCATCAACCCAATGGACTTAGTTGCCAAATACGGCTCCGACGCTTTCCGCCTCGGCATCTTGAGGAGGCGCTCCGCCGGCATGAACCAGGCTTTCAGCGAAAATTCTGTCATTTCCGGTCGCAACCTCTGCAATAAATTATGGAATATCTCCAGATTAATACAGAACATGGTAGATGAGGATGAAAGCCAATCCGAGGCTGTGACAAGTGAGCATTTTGCCAGCCCGAGCGAAAGTCAAGGAGGCAAGTCGAGCCGAGTACCGGATAGTCCCGGGCGCAGGCCCGATTCGGCGACGAGACTTTCGCTCGGCGAGCAGCAAACCGCGAGCGACCACAGCCTCGGATTGACTCCTATCGTTACATATACCACCCTCAACATGGGTGAAGACTGGATCTGCCGCGAAATTAACAGCTGCTTGGAGCAGGTCGAAAACTCTATTCGCGACTACCGCTTTGCCGAAGCCGTCGAAATCTTATATCAGACCATCTGGGACAAATACGCCGACTGGTTCCTTGAAAGCCAAAAAATCTATCAAAACACCAGTCTTCTCAAGCAGACTCTAGAAACTCTCCTTATTGCTCTTCATCCCTTTGCCCCATTTGTTACCGAGGCTATCTGGCAGAACTTATCCTGGACTGAGGGCTTTATTGCCACGCAAAAATGGCCCTCTAGGCTTGTTTACGACGCTATAACAGCCGAGCAATTTGAAAGGCTCATAACCGTCGTTCAGGAAGTCAGAGGCACCTTACAAGCCCTTCCAGGCACCAATAATGCCAAAAAATACGGCCTCATGTACGACAACGACGGGCTTATTGCGGATAATGAGCTGCTCATCAAAACCCTCGCCAAAGTCCCAGCGATTAATCCTCTCAATGGTTCCCCGCGCGGCCTTAGGCTCGCCCTCGCTAATCACGAACTCTACCTAGATGTCCCTGAGAAGGTCGTCAAGGAGTACAAAGACGCTCTCACTCAGCGCATCCTCTCCGTTGGTCGCGAACTTGATGCCCTCAATCTTCGTATGCAAAATCCTAACTACATCGACAAGGCTCCCGCTCACCTCGTTAAAGAAACTCAGGATCAAATTAAAGAAAAAGAGTCCCTCATTTCTCGTCTCAAGACTCAACTCTCCCTCATCTAACCCCAGCACAAGCATCCACGATTGACATTTCAAAACATTTATGCTATAATAAACAAACCTAGCACATTCATTTTAGTATTTTGCCAAATCTAAAGAAAGGGGTGATTCTTATGGCAAAATCTCGTTTATCGGAAAAAACTTTAATTTATCAAGTCTGGCCGATTTCTTTTATCGAACCTCAATTCCGAGGAGACAATCGCTCTGCGCTGAAGAAAATCTCCGATTTTCTTCCCAATCTTTCCAGGCTCGACATCGATTATCTGTGGCTTAGCCCCATTTATCTTTCACCGTGGCTCGACCATGGTTACGATGTTGCTAACTACCTGGAAATCGATCCCCGTTTCGGCAACTTAGAAGAGTTCAAAAGTCTTGTCAAAACCGCCAAAAGCCATAACGTAAAGGTCATGATGGACTTAGTTCTCAATCATACTTCTATTCTCCATCCATGGTTCAAGCGCTATCCAGAGCGCTACTGCTGGGGTAAATCCAATCACTCTGAGTGGTCGAATCTTTTCGACGGAGGTTCTAGCTGGGAATTTTCAGAAGACAGAGGCGAATTTTATCTCCATCTCTTCGACAAAAGCCAACCGGATCTCAACTGGTATCCAAACGGCCCTACCGGAAATCCCAACCCTGTTCTTGTCCAAGAGTTTCAATCTATTGCCAACTTCTGGCTTAATCAAGGCGTTTCCGGCTTCCGTTTGGACGCCACGCAGGTCATCAATAAAGACGCTAAGAGCGACCATTTCAACCCCATCGAAACCACCACGAAGTATGCCAATCTGGCTACTAGAGTTATCAGCGCCATATTTGACGAACCCCGTGAGAACACTTATCTTCTGGTAGAGTGTTTAAACCTCTCTGGCGACATGATCAAGTTCTACTATAATCATGCGCCGGTCAACGCGGTAATGGACAATACGCCCATCAACACAGTAATCGTCACCACCGATCAGTTAGTTGCGGAAAGCGGCTTAGACAGGTATATTTCGGCAATCAAGAAATCTGCCGAGAGTTGTCCCGAAGGATATGCCCATGTAACCGAATCCCACGACGGGCCTCGTTTTACCTCTGCAGCCAACCTAAGTGGCAAAGACGCAATTGATGTTCTCTTCGGTTTACACCGGGGGGAAAGATTCTGCTCTCCCAACACTATCATTGTGTATCAGGGGCAAGAACTCGGATTACAAAATCCCACTCGCGAAGAACTGTCCGACAAGCAAATGCTTTCTCTAGACAGGCAGGCCAGGTTGCGTTATGCACGCGGCGAATCTCTAGAAGATCTCCGCCCGACCTCTAGGGCTAACGCTCGTATCCCCTTCCACATGGAAGAGTATCATCGTCAAGAATCCGACATGAGCTCTTGTCTTCATTATTTCAGAAAGTCGGTAAAATTCTGGCGCAAAGTATAGAGTGCCACCGATAAACGAAAAACCCGCGCCTTCGTGCGCGGGTTTTTACAGAGTTCAAACAATTTTATCCCTATCGTTAATAACGTTCCTTTTTTACTCCCTGCGCTATTCCTTCCGCCACCGAGCCTGCTACCGTGCCGGCCGATTGCGCCACCGTTGGCGTTACGTCCGCCACCCCCTCTTTGATAATCGGCAAATGTGTCTGTGCATGATACGCCGCCAGAGCTCGCCGCTTCGTCACCAGGTACATAGACAGCGAAATCACGCATCCAAATAATAACACCGTTCCGCCGACAAAATAAAACACCACATAATATTCCATCCCCACCGTCTTATAAAGCACCCCATAATCCTTATTCTCTAGCTCAAACTTTTCCATTTCCAAATGACTTATCTGTGACCAAAGCTCAGACACCTCTCTCTGGCAAGCGACACGCTGTGTATACCAGCCATCTGCCATCATATCAAGCGAATTGCATTCGTCTTCTTTGGCATCATGCTGCGTCTGTAGTTCCGCCACCTCTTGGTCAATCTCTGCCACCCTCGCCCGCGCCGCCGCTACATTCTGCTCGGCTTCTGCCTCCGCTGCCGCAGCCCGTTCCTCGTTTATTTTACCTGCCTCATTTTGTTTCACCGCTCCTAGCGCAATCAGTCCACCGCCCGCCACTAGTGCCACAATCAAAATCACCAGCGAAATAGTCTTAAATACTCTATTCCCTTTCTGATAATTTTCCTCTGTTAAAAATTGTTTTTCCACCTTTTTCCTTTCCGCCGCACCTCCAAACAAAAATGCGACTATTTACTTAGTCGCTAAACTACAATTTGCTCAATTGAGACAAATGCGTAAATAGCCGCATCTCAATCTCAATTGAAACAAAAACGCAAATTGTAGCTTAGCACTTTCATTATATCATGCTCCACTTGTAAATACAAAAAATCCCCCACCAAAGCAAGCTCTGGTGGGGCGCAGTGGGTTAAAGTACAATCACCTGTCATTCCCCGGAAGGGGGAGACGCGGATCGTAGTTTTCGTACCCCGGAATATCGGGGCCTTCCTTCCCGAGTCGGGAAAGACGATCTTCCAGTTCCCTCGCGATTTCATCGAGGGACCGTCCCCTGTTGTTATCAAACATAGGGCCACCTCCTAACGCGTTTCTGCCCGCCGGCAAATCCAGAGTATAAGTCAACAAACCCGTACTCTACTATCATTATATCACATTATCATAAAAAAGTCAACTGAGCACACGATTCTGCCCAGAATCCTAGCCACCCCGTCACTATTTTTTGTTAAACTTATTCAAATCAAATAACGGCCGCTTATCACCATCAATAATCCCCTGCGCTTCACGCATCAGCTTCTCTAGAGCCGCCGCAGATGATGCCGAGCCTATATGGACGGTTCGCACCACTTTTCCCTGTTCTTTATAGCACACTTGCACTCCAGTAGCACCGGAAGTCGTTTTGAATTTCCGTATGTAAGCCATGCCCCAATTGTATCACGCCGGCCCCGATATGCACACCATTTCCACTAGCTTTTTCCACCAAAACCATAAACATTTTCTGGCTATTTCCCTGTTGCCTAGCAACCACCACGGCTGGCAACCCGGCTTGACAAACAATCCCGCTCGCGCTAAAATTAACCCAACAACTGGCAACCTCAAATGCAGTTGGGAGTACGCACGAAGTTTTAGCATCCGCCACATTATTTTAGAAGGAAGATTTAAACGCTAAAACCGACTGAGAATCAAATTTAGCATCCGCAGGGAATTATCTCTAGACGGAATTATTGCTTATGCAATAAAAGGGGGAAGCGGTCAACCGAAAGAAAACCGCAAATGCTTTTTTGTCAAAAAAAATCACGTGTTTCAAGGGCGTGAAATTTGTTGTATTACCTATATGAATATACCTATTACACAATCTAAAGCCTGGGCACAACTCCAAGATGATCTAGGAGAGAAATATTTTTTTCGGCAAGCTGACGGCTATCAGTATTTAGCTATTCTTAAGCAAACGCCGGCGGGGAATTACCTCTATTGTCCTTATGGTCCCGCAGCAGAAGATGGCGCCAGTTTTAAGCGGGCTATTAAATCACTTCACGCGCTCGCTAGCGGTCAGAGAGCCATATTTATTAGAGTTGAACCCACCGACGCAAAAATGGTTAATCATTTACCAGATACGGCCAAGAAATCTCAAGATCTTAATCCTAAAGAAACCTGGATTCTTGATTTATCGGGAAGCGAAGCCGAGCTTAAAGACAAACTTCCTTCTCGTTTATTGCGTTATTATAAATCCGCCACTAAAAAGGGCATTACTATCGAAAAATCTCACCGATCAGAAGACATCAAATATCTTCTAGATCTTCAGCGCGCCCTGGCTAAAGAAAAGGGAATCAACACTTTTTCCGAACACTATCTGCAGACAGAACTCAAACAGCCTTTCGCTACTCTGTACTTGGTAAAATTAAAGAACGGAACATGGACGGGTGACGCGCCTGGAGGGGGCCCCCCGCTGAGCGTACGCGAAGTGGGGGAGGAAAAGGCGCGGCAGGACCCGCCCAGAGGATATTCAGCAGTACCCGCCGAGAAAATAGTTGCCGCCGGTCTAGTTTTCGATGACAACACCACCAGATATAACCTCCAAGGCGCCCAATCTGACGAGGGCCGCAAACTCCACGCCACCGGTATCCTCACTATTCAGCTCATTCTCGACGCTCACGCTCAGGGCCAAAAACTCTTTGACTTCTGGGGTGTCGCTCCCGAAGGCGCGCCGAGTACTCATCCCTGGGCTGGCTTTACCAATTTTAAGAAAACTTTCGCCGGCTATCAAGAAAACCACGCCGGCACTTACGACATTGTCTTAAAACCCGCCAAATACAAGCTCTACCAAACCACCCGCAAGCTCAACCGTCTCCTCCGCAAATAGTCACAATACCTCACCCTCACAAAACTATGCTATAATAGGCATATGAAATTTGAGCCTATCACCCCAAGCGACTTCGCCGCTTACACCGCCACCAGCCCTTACAAATCCTTTATGCAGACCCCTGAAATCGCCAAATACCGCGAACAAAATGGTTGGACTCCCTACTATTTTGCCGTCACGGAAGATGGCCAGATCAAAGCCGCCACTATGCTTGTCGCCAAACCCACCTTTCTGGGTAAATCCACCTTTATTGCCCCTGGCGGGCCTCTCTTAGATCTTGAAGACGCCAAACTCGTCAACTTTTTCTTCACCCACCTCAGAAGATACATCAAATCTCACAATGGCTACACTCTTCAAATCAGCCCCTACTACGAGCTCATCGCGCGCAATCGTAACGGCGAACCCGTCCCGGGCGGCTTCAATCACCAAAAAGCCCTCAAAAATCTCTCAAATCTAGGCTTTAAACCCCTTGCTACTCCAGACCAGCCCAAATACCTTTTTGTCATGGATATCAATAATCGTACCCCAGATCAACTTTTTGCCGATTTCAAGCGCAATACTCGCGGTCATATCCGTAAAGCCGAAAAAATGGGCGTCAAAGTCCGTGAACTGGACAGGGAAGAACTACCCATCTTGAAACAAATTACCGAATCCACCAGTAAGCGCCGTGACTTTACCGACAAGCCCCTCTCTTACTACGAGCAAATGTATGACCTTTTCCACGCCAAAGGCGAAGTCAAGTTTATCGTTGCAGAGGCTCATATAGAAGGGGCAGCCGACAATGCTGTTACATGGACGGGTGACGCGCCTGGAGGGGGCCCCCCGCTGAGCGTAAGCGAAGTGGGGGAGGAGAAGGCGCGGCAGGACCCGTCCAGAGAAGGTATTATCTCAAGCTCTACGCCTCTCAGTACCTCCATGTTTATCCTCTACGGCGACGAAGTCGTCTACCTCTTTAGCGGCAGCGACGAAAAATACATGAAAGACTACAATGCCCAATACGCCATTCAGTGGCACATGATTAAATACGCTGCCAAGCACGGCTTTCAAAAATACAATTTTTACGGCATCAACGGTCTTCCTGACGTCAATTCCAAAGATTACGGCATCTACGATTTTAAAAAAGGTTTCACTTCTGCCACTACTGGCCATGTAGTCGAGCTCATCGGCACCTTTTCTCTTCCCACCAATTCATTTTTCTACCACTTGCATTCCAGTCTCGGTAAAATCAAAAAATCTCTTAAACATTAGCCTTGCCAAGCCACCCCGGCCCCCTTTATCTCAAATATGATATAATTAATCCATGAATCTCACAGGTCTATCTTCCGCACAAGTCGCGGCCAAAATTGAGCAGGGCAGAGTAAACAAAGTTTCCCGCAAAAAAACCAATTCCGTCAGCAAAATCATCATTCGTAACACTCTCACAATCTTTAATATTGTCAACCTCATTTTGGCACTCATGATCATATCTGTAGGCTCCTATAAAAATCTCCTATTTATTTTCATCGCCATCGCCAATACTCTCATCAGTATTATTAATGAAATTCGTGCCAAGCGCACCATTGACAAAATGCGTCTTATTGCCGAACAGAAGCCCACCGTTATCCGCGATGGCAAAACTATTCAAATACCACCTACAGAAATCGTCGATGGCGATTTGCTTATCCTCAGTCTTGGCGACCAGGTTATTGTTGACGCCAAGGTTGAAGAAGGCCAAGTTGAAGTGAACGAGTCCTTTATCACTGGCGAATCAGATAACATCCTCAAGCACCCCGGAGATAAACTCATCTCTGGTAGCTTTATCGTCTCCGGCACCTGCAAAGCTTCCGTGGTTGCTGTCGGTTCTGAAAATTTCATCAGTAAGCTTGAATCTTCCGCCCACACCATCAAGACCGCCGATTCTAAACTCTTTACCATCATGAACAACATCGTCAAATACATCTCTTTTGCCCTTATTCCGATTGGCGCCCTTCTTCTCTGGGCGAGGTTCCGCGTTCCAGATAGCACGCCAGAAGTAGCCATCACTAGCACTGTTGCAGCACTTATCAATATGATTCCCGAGGGGCTTATCTTGCTCACTTCTAGCGTCCTCGCCCTCGCCACCATTCGCCTCAGTCGCCAAAAAGTCCTTGTGCAAGACCTCTACTCTATTGAGACTCTCGCTCGCGTCGATTGTATCTGCCTCGACAAGACCGGCACACTTACCACCGGCAAAATGACCGTCAAAGATCTCATTCCGGCTAAAGGTCAAAGCAAAAATGCCCTTGAGGCTGCATTTACGGCCATTCTAAGCCATTCTACTGCCGACAACGCTACAAGTGCTGCCTTAAAGCAAAAGCTTCTTAAAACGGCCAAAAATCGCGAAATAAACGATAATGTCGAAATCATCCCTTTCTCTTCAGACCGTAAATATTCCGGCATCAAAACCCCCAAATCCGAGCTTCTCATGGGCGCTCTCGAGTTTATGACTAAAAATCCTGAATATCTCAAACAAGAGAAATCCCTTGAAGGCGACTACCGCATCATCTCAGTTATTAAAAAAACGCCCGAAAAAGAAACCCTTTTAGGCTTTGCATTGCTTGAGGACGAACTTCGTAAAGATGCCAGTGACATCATCAAATTCTTCATCGACAATAATGTCGACATCAAAGTTATTTCCGGTGATAATCTCTCCACCGTCCAATCTATCGCCACTAAAGTCGGCATTCCTAATCCTACCCCTGTCGACCTCTCCACCCTAGATACCCCGATAAACTACGAAAAACTTGTAGAGACCTACAATATTTTCACTCGCGTCAAGCCAGCCCAAAAGAAATCTCTCGTTCTCGCCCTTAAAAAACAGGGCAAAACCGTCGCTATGACTGGCGATGGCGTCAATGATATCCTCGCCATGAAAGAGGCCGATTGTTCTATCGCTATAGGAGAAGGTTCAGATGCTGCTCGCCGTTCCGCCAAGCTCGTTCTTCTCAATTCGGATTTTGCCGCCGTTCCAAGCGTCATCGCCGAAGGCCGTCAATCTATCAATAACCTCGAACGTAGCACCACTCTTTTCCTCAGCAAAACCGTCTACGCCTCCATTCTCGCCGTATTTTTCGTCATTTTGCCCCTAGAATACCCCTTCAGTCCAATCGAAATGTCGCTCCTTAATTTTGCCTGCATTGGCTTTCCGGGCCTCGTTCTCGCTCTCGAGAAAAACACCGAACGCATCAAAAACAATTTCACCAAAAATATCCTTCAATATTCCGTTCCTATCGGCCTCACCGTCTCTATTGTTATGCTCGTGCTCGCCACTGTGGCCGAGCTCAAGGGCTTCTCTCGCCCAGAGCTCACCACCATCTCCGTATTTGTCACTTTCTCTATCGATTTAGTCCTCATTTACTGGATTTCCCGCCCGCTCAATCCACTTCGTACTACCTTACTCGCCAGCATTATTGGCATTATTGCCATTGCCTTCTCTGTACCGACTCTTCGGCGGCTCCTAGATTTTACCTTCCTCTCTCTTGACGGCATCATCGTCACCATAGCCGCCATCTCTGCCGGCCTCATTATCTTCAACTTCTTACGCCTCATCGCTCGTCGCATCAGCGGCAAAATCTTCTCCTAGCTAGAAGTTAGAAAAGTATTGTGACCAATGTGTCTTATACTGAGTGTCAGGATTAAAATAGAGCCCCACCGACAATTTCGTATATTCTGGATTCAAAATATTTTCACGATGTGCTTCTGAATTCATCCATGCCGCCACCGTTGTCTCTGGAGATACCGCCGAATTACCCACCACTAGATTTTCACCTTCTATTGATTCCATATTGCTATTCGGGTTATCGCAGGCCGTACTCCAGGGACGGCCGTCTGGGCGTGTATGCGAGTAAGACTTCACTAACTCTTCAGCCCGCGTCTCCGCCGCCACAGCACAAGTGTCGCCCCAGCTCAACACATTCAGCCCATTTCTCACGCGCTCTTGGTTCACCAAAGACAGTACTTCGTATTCCCATTTCAGTTTAGGCACCTCTACCACCGTCACCTTTATCGAATCTCTCCTTTTGCCATCATAAGTACCGGCGGTTACGGTAGTAGTTCCTGTCCCGGCAATTATTGGAAATCTACAAGTTTCCGACGAATAACCCAACCACGTTCGCGCTCCAGAGTAAAACCCAGCAATTACATTTGTGTCGCTCGTTTGCCAATACATATCGCCAAGCCCAGATAAGCCACCACCTACGCAAATATCAAAATCCGCCGTCTGAAAAATAGTAATTTCATCTTCCGCCCAAAGTTCACCGTCTGGTGCTGGTGTTGAATCCACCCCACTCAACGTATGCACTGAAGTCACGTAATTCTTTTGCGCTTCTGTCAGCTCGCTATCCGTATTGCCTTCCGCCCCAATCAACTCTGGCTGTTCAATCTCTTCTTTCAATTCGTCGCTGCGTTCTCCCACCACCCGGAAATCCATTCCTCCATTCAGCAGAATCGCCCCAGCTACTAATACGCCCGCAATCAAAATCGCCGCCGCATTCAAAGAAAGCAGAATCGTTATCTTCGTTTGTTTAAGACTTGCGGCCACCATTTTCAATCATCGTCCCCATTAGACTAATTATCATCTCCATTTCAGTCAAATCTTTACGGTCTAACAGTGATTTTGACATCGGCTTGCCGAGCACTACCTGGCCAATTACATCTCCATTTGCATTCGTCACTACCGCTACTTTTGAAATCCCGCACTCTCTTACGGTCTCCCTATCTAGCTCAGAAATATTTTGCCAAATCCCATGTTCTGGTTTTTTTAAATTCGGCAACGCTACCAGTTTATCTGCAGGAAGCCTATAATCGTCCGCCACATAATATTTACCGTTCACCAAGAATCCTACGTACGAAAAATGCGTATGTTCCGCCAAGAATCCAGATATATCCTTCAGGTTCACTCTGGATTGATTTAGTTTTGTTAATTTTTTCACAATGTATGCAATGTCTATCTGTTTAGTCATAATCAACGATCGCGTAATCGCAAAAATCTCCGAAATCGCAGGCGTCAGCAGTAGCACAATTGCAATCATGATGAAATTCAGTAGAATTACCTGAAAAGATGGATTTGCTACCTTAAACAGCGCCGAGAAAATCAAATGAAACACCAAAAGATATACAATTATCGCACCACCAATAATCACGACCGAAGACATAATCTTCAGCCAACTCGTAGCCAACGAAATCATCCGATACCTTAGTACTGCATAATAAAAGCCCAGCATCGTCAGACCAATCAGTAGCGGCCCTATCCAAATCAAATCATACCTATTCATCGGCATAATCAGGTCGAAAATCAACGAGAAAAACCCTGCCACCGCCAGGCCAATCAAGAAAAACAAATATCCCCTCTTTGTGTCTTTCTTCGTCGCGTGCTTTATTTTGTATACTAAAGCAAGACAAAACGCCGGCACAATCGTACAGAAATACACAATATAAGCAGAATAGAACCAATGATCGGTATTGATTACTATTGAATTTCCGCTATTTGATAAAATAATCTCCTTATATAGTACCGACGGGTCATACAAGAAAATAGTGGACAAAATTGCTCCTACTATCAAGAAAACAGAAGTCAATATTTTGCCATATTTATACTTCCATGCGACATACCCCAGAATTGTCGAATCCATCAGGATCGCTCCTACGTATATACCCTTTATCAACCAAGGCGCTACCGCGTAATCCAGCTCACTCGTCCCTAGCGACAAACAGATAGCTATAGACACACCCCATAGTACTTCGCCGATTGCTGCCACAAAAAACCACAAACTATGTTTTCTTTCAGATTTTGAGCTCCCAAACACCAGTGCTAACGCCGACAAGATCGTCAACATCGACACCGCAATCACCAAGATATAAACCAAATGCACGATAGACCTCCTTTAGATACTTACTTCTATTGTACCACAACCATAAAAAAGCCCACAAATTTTGTGGGCTGAAAGGGGGTTAAAAGGGGGGTTAAATTTTGTTGAATGTTACCATAACGGCTGAAGGCGTGGCATTATAGGTATCCAAAGCGTACTCAGCGCTGAACTTCATACCGCGTGCCCACAGCTCCTTGCGGACGGCCTCCACCGCACCGATGTTTTTCAGAGCATCGCCCTTCAGCTGCAGCTCCGGCCAGTCAAAAATCTTCATACTCCGCTGCAAATAGGGGCAGTCCAACTGTAAATCGAAGAAAAACACGCCATCGTTCTTCAGCAATCTGTACACCGGCACGATTACGGACTCCGTAAACAGCTTCAATGGATAATACGACGCCACACCACCCAACATCACGAGGTCGGCATCCTGGCAATTCGGGTTATTCAACGCGTGCGCCATATCTTTGATTTCGTACTCTACTCCTAAAAGTCCCAGATAATTTCTGAACAGGGAATCAGGTTTGATGGATGAATCGATATCAAACGCCAGCACTTGCTGTTCGCGCGGCTTGAACTTAAATCCATGCCACCTGGCCCAAGCCATCCGCCCGGCTCCGAGGTCAACTACCTTGGAGAAACGCCCTCTACGCTTGTCGTGTACCGTCATCACGAGATCGGCCACAAAAAGCTGCCTTTCACGATTGTACACGAAAGTCGGATCGTTCCTTACGAAATCATAAATCTTATCAGATTCGGGCACGTTTTTCGTCCAATCGCCCATCAGATTGTAGCCGGCCCCATACGACATCTCCAGCGCCGCCGAGGGCGAAGAATATACGCTCATCAGCCAGGGAAAGAAAAAGTCCGATTCCGCTCCGCCGTAATCCACTGTAAACTGCGCCAGCCCAGCATTCCTTGAAATCTTCGGGCTTATAGAGTCCATAATTTTATTGAGCCTATTCCGCGGAATTTCCTCATGCTTTGAGTAAAAAACGTCATAAATCTCATTCACAAGCCCACTATCGGCTTTCTCGTTACCATCAGCCAACTGCTTCTCACGAATCTCCACATACTTCGTAAACTCTTCTTCACGCATCTCACGGGTTCGTTTTACGGGGTCAAAAAGTTCATCATGCTTTAACATGCTCACACCTCCTTATTAAACTGCGCCCCCTTTATGCGCCTAATTATAACATTACTAACAGATTCCGTCCAGAGGTTCGTCACTATCATACTCTGATTATAGCATATTAAGCAAAGAAAAAGCCCCAGAAAACTGGGGCGGGCGACGCAATCTGATTGGTATTCGATCAAGCGAAATTATCCTTGAAGACACATTATCTTATGTGCGTTGGGGTGCAAGCGCACTGTCTTCTTCAAATCTTCAGCCCAAACTAAACGTGATATCATCACGCCGTTTCTGCCGTGAGACCGCCCCACCACAATTGCGAAATTTTTGAGGCAACACCCCGAACATTTATCGGGGTTAAACATTTCCTCCGTCACAACGTAGTGGGCTATTGTGCTGCCGCACAGCGCACAAGATTCATTATCATCTGGAGCAAATTCCACAATCGCGCCAGATGTCTCATCGTATACGCAAACTGGCTCATCTGTCAAATTAATCAATTTATTCGTTAGACGATCCAGTTGATAATCTTGCATGATATACCCCCTTCCTCTTTAAAGTACAATCAAACGTCGCCGAACAATCATATCACGAATTTCAAAATCCGTAAATGCTTAAGGACGGCCATTAACCTTTAGTGGTCAATATTTATCCTCGGGTAAATATTAAGCGCGTACGGATCGGTCGGCTTTACCCCCGATTCAATTTCGTAATATGCCGCCGCTGCCACCATCGCACCATTATCTCCCGAGAGCTTTGGCTCAGGGAAATACGCCTCCGGCAATGCCTTACGCAACGCTGCATTTGCCGACACCCCTCCTGCCACTACCACCGATTGCACCTCTGGATGTTCTTTCAGTGCCATAGTTATTTTTTCACAAAAAATCTCTACCGCAGTCTCCTGAAAAGACGCCGCAAAATCTGCCACTTGTTTAGCGGACAACAAGTCTTTCAACTGATGTGAAGGGTACGAAATCGGCACCCCTACCTCTTTCTGCACGGCTCTCAGCACTGCAGTCTTCAGCCCAGAAAACGAAAAATTTAGCCCCTCCATCTTCGGATGTGGCAATCGGTATTTGCCCGGGTTGCCAGGAGAAATGACGCTAGGTTCAGCATGCTCTGCGGGACATGAAGACTTGGCCAGAAGCGACTTAGGAGCTGTGCCCGAAGGGCACGCTGAACCTAGCGTCATTTCTCCATCGGCCGCCTTTGCAATACTTGGCCCACCCGGATAGGGAAGCCCCAGTATCTTTGCTACCTTATCAAAGCACTCCCCCACCGCATCATCAACCGTAGTTCCAATAATCTCAAACTGATTATGCGCCGGCATATACAAAATCTGTGTATGCCCACCCGACACGACTAAGGCTAGAACGGGGAACGTCGGAACCTGTGCTTTCTGAAGCATAGAATGATTTGAAAAATTAGGAACGTATATTCCAGACGACACCGACGGGTTCGCCCGCGAAGCGGGCGGTTCTGTCGGCTGTCCTGCGTATGACGTTCCTAATTTTTCAAGTCCCGCTGAAGAAAACACAGGTTCGACGTTCCCGCTTATAAGCCAATTCGCGTACACGTGTGATTTCAGATGATGTACGGCATATAGGGGCTTATCATACAAAATCGCCAACATCCTCGCCGTTAAAGTTCCCACCAGCAACGAACCTAGTAGCCCCGGTGCGTGCGTCACTGCGATTGCATCAATATCATCCCAGGTGCATGAAGCATCGGCCAATGCCTTTTTTACCACTGGCATTATCGCTTCAAGATGCGATCTCGCTGCCACTTCCGGTATCACCCCTCCGTACTCGGCAAAAATATCAATTTGCGACACCACCACGTTCGACAAAATTTTTCGCCCGTCTTCAACCACGGCCGCCGCCGTCTCGTCACAACTTGTTTCTATTCCTAGAATTTTCATCTCTTAATTATATCACATTACGCATAATCATTCATGATGATAAGGCCCACCAATTGCGATTTGAGATGCTCGATATATCTGTTCCACCACTATCAATCTCGCCATTAAATGCGGAAATACTAATCTCGAAAATCCCCACACAAAGTCCGCCCTTTTCCTTACAAAATCATCAAATCCATAAGCTCCGCCCACCAATATTACCACATCTTTGCCACTCGCAAAAGCCTTTTCCAACCTCTGTGAATATTCGCCCGATGATATATTTTGCCCTCTCTCGTCACAGCAAATCACTACCTCGCGCGCTGCATCAAATGGCCACCGCCTCAAATATGCGACAAGCTTTTCCTCCTCTATAAATTGCCATTCTATATTATAAGGCTTTCTCAGTCTTTTCTCATACTCTGCGCACGCCTCAGCGCACCACCCACTATTTTTTCGCCCTCCGGCGATAATCTTAACCATCCCCTCATTATATCACACTTACGCTAAAAAGTCAATATTTCCATCTTGTCCATCCTGTAATACAATATAAGCATGAAAATCACTAAATTTGAACACTCAGGCCTCGCAATCGAGAAAGATGGCAGAGTCATCCTCTGCGATCCCGTAGAATATAACAATATTCTACCTCCTTTTGATAACGTCGCCGCAGTCATTATCACCCATAAGCATAGCGACCACCTACAGCTAGAGCTTATCACTAAAATTATCGCCGCCAATTCTGCCGCCAGAATTTTTTGTCCCGCCGACGCCTCACCTCTCCTCAAGGGCTCTATCGTTGTCAGAGATGGGGAAGAACGCGAAGTAGAAAACTTCAAAATCAAATTTTTCGGCAAAAATCATGCCTCAGTCGTGCCAGAGCAGATTCCCTGTGAGAATATCGGCTTCGTGATTGATGACCAATTTGCCAATCCGGGCGACGCCTTCACTCCAGTTCCAGTCCAACCAGAGGTCCTCTGCGTTCCCATTTCTGCTCCTTGGTGCAAGATCTCTGATTGTGTTGAATACATCAAATCTGTCAATCCTCAAATCGTTATCCCGATGCACGATGCGGTTCTCTCAGATATGGGCAAAAACTTCAGTAATAGCTGGATAGAATCCTCCTGCAAATCTCTCGGTATCAAATTTGCTCTTCTCGCCCCCGGCGCCTCCATCGAGACTGACCAGCCCAACCAAATTTCTTAACCCAACTCAAAAAATGCCCCTGGAGGCAACAAACGTCATGGCTAGACTGGCAGGATTCGCACCGAAGGTCCGAATCCCCAACTCAAAAAAATGCCCCTGGAGGCAACAAACGTCATGGCTAGGCTGGCAGGATTCGAACCTGCGAATGACGGGACCAAAACCCGTTGCCTTACCACTTGGCGACAGCCTAACGTTCTTTCATTTTATCACACTCCCGCCAGAAAATAAAGTGTGCTATAATAACCTTATGGCTACCAAAAAACGTAAATCTACCAAACGTACCAGTTCTAAACGGCGCAACACCAGAAAAGAAGCGCCAGTCGAACACGAGCTTCCGGGCGGCTTTTGGCGACAAATCGCAGCCGTCATCATGATTGCACTTGCCCTCTTTTTCGTTATCACTTGGTTTGGTCATGGCGGCACCATGCTTAATAGTATCCACGAATTTTCTCTCAGCATCATCGGCTTCGCGGCCTATTTTATCCCTGCACTACTCGTCTACCTCGCCGTCAAAATCTTCCGCAGCGACGATAATCGTGTCGCCGTGCCAGTCTATATCGCCAGCTTCCTTATGATTTTCTGGATTGCCGGTATTGCTGCCATCTGGCATAACGGCGGCTACGTTGGCACTTGGCTCAACTCTCTTATGACTAATGTCCTCGACCAGGGCGTAGTCATCTTCATTTATGCCGTTCTCATTTTTATCACCACTGCATTCATTCTCCAGTTATCTCCCCTTACTTTCTTTAAAGGTACTAAAAATCTCGTCAAGACCACCAAGAAATCTGGCGCTTCCTCAGATGATTCCCCTAAATCCAAAAAGCTCGGCCAGCTTGAAATCAAAGTCAATTCCGGCCTTACCGCGTCCGAGCCAGCTCCTCAATCTAGCTCTAAACTTCTTCACAAGGCTCCAGCTAAATCCGCCGAGCCAGTCAAAGAAGAAAAGGCCCTTGTCGCCATATCTGATCCAGATTGGAAGATGCCCCCAGTCGACCTCTTAGAAAAGAAACAGTCTCCCGCCGACGCCGGCAACATCCAGCAAAACGCCTACATTATCAAATCTACTCTTGCGGAGTTCGGTATTGAAGTTGAAATGGAAGGCGCCAATGTCGGCCCCCGCGTCACTCAGTACACCATGCGTCCGCCTGCTGGCGTCAATCTCTCCAAAATTCTCGCTCGCGACAAAGAGCTCGCCCTTAATCTCGCCGTCGATAAGATTCGTATCGAAGCCCCTATTCCAGGTACTCGCTCTGTTGGCGTCGAAATTCCTAACGCTCGCTCTGCCGATGTTCGTATGCGCGGCGTTATCGAGTCCGACGAATGGAAAAAATCCACCGACCCGCTCACTTTCGCCGTAGGTAAAGACATCTCTGGTCGCGCTGTTGTTGCTAACCTCGCTAAAATGCCCCACCTCCTCATCGCCGGTACCACCGGCTCCGGTAAATCTGTTATGACCAATACCCTTATTAGCTCTCTCCTTTATCGTAACGCCCCCTCCGACATGAAGCTTATTATCGTTGATCCTAAGCAAGTAGAAATGGCTCAATACCAAGACATTCCTCATCTTCTCACCCCTATCATCACCCAGACCGACAAAGCTCTCTCTGCCATGAAATGGGCGGTTGGCGAAATGGAACGCCGCTATACCTTGATGGCGGAAGAAAAAGTTAAAAACATCAGCGATTATAACGCCAAAGTCGCTAAAGAGCAAAATCCCGAAAAAGGCGGCAAAATGCCGTACATCGTCATTATTATCGACGAAATGGCCGATCTTATGATGATGGCAGGGAAAGACCTCGAAATGCTCATCGTTCGCATCGCTCAAAAAGGTCGCGCCGCAGGCATCCATCTCGTACTTGCCACTCAGCGTCCTGAGGTTAAGGTTATCACTGGCCTTATCAAAGCCAACATTCCTGGCCGCATTGCCTTCGCCGTCGGCTCGCGCATCGATTCTCAAATCATGCTTGACCAAGGTGGTGCCGAAAAGCTTCTCGGTAAAGGTGACATGCTTCTGCTCACTACTGAAATGATGGGTAAGCCCCGCCGTATTCAAGGCGCATGGGCTTCAGATGACGATATTAACAAAGTCACCGACTTTCTCCGCGCTCAGCGCCCTCCAGAGTATAACGACGAAGTTGTCGCGCAGCCAGTCGCCATCAAAGGCATGGGCGGTGACACCGGCGACATGGGTGGTCTCGGCCGCCGCTTTGATCCCAATGATCCTATAGTTCGTAAAGCCGTCGAAATTTCTCTCAGCAAAGGTAAATTCTCTACCGCTATGCTTCAGACTTACCTCGGCAAAGGCCACGGCTTCGTTTCTGGTCTCGCTATATGGTTTGAGGAGATTGGCGTCATCGGCCCTCAAAACGGCAACAAGCCCCGCGATCTCCTCATTTCCTCTATGGAAGAGTTCGATAATCTCGCGCAATAAGCCGGGCAATTAAGGGTAAATTATTTAAATTATCTGGCGTGCAGCGAATAGCGAACTAATTTACCCTTAATCGCTGGGTACTTATTTGCTTTATTCGGATGCCTATGATATAATTAAAACAATATCAGCTCAGCAAACAAGTCAATCTGTGTTTGCTTTAACCAAAGGAGTCACATGAAAGAATATGATTTCTGTGTTCTATTTCACCCTGATTTAGAGATGAATATAGATCCCGCTCTCAATAAAGTCAAAAAAATCATCGAGAGCAATGACGGTAAAATCCTTAAAGAAGAAAGCGAAGGCAAAAAACGTCTCGCTTATACCATCAATGGTCAAGATTTTGCTATCTATTATTACTTCAGGATATCTGTTCCGGCCATCGCTCCGGCCAAAATCTCCAGTGCCATGAATATCACCGACGAGGCGCTTAGGTATCTCATCGTCAAGGCAGAGGACCACAAAGTCAAGCCGGAATCTCGCCGCAAGGCAAAAGTTTCTGAAGAAACAGAAACCCCAGAAGAAGTACAAGAATAAAAGGAGAATAATTTATTATGCGCGGATTTTCAAAAGCTATTATCACCGGCAATCTCACTCGCGATCCAGAGCTTCGCACTACGCCTAACGGCGCCAGTGTCTGTAGCTTTTCGGTAGCGGTCAACCGAGTCTATAGGGATACTAGCGGTGAGCAAAAAGAAGACGTTTCTTTTATCGACTGTTCAGCGTGGGGTAAGCTTGGCGAAATGATTAACCAATACGCTAAAAAGGGTACCGGTGTGCTAGTCTCCGGTCGCCTCGATCAGCGCAGCTGGGAAGACAAAGCCACCGGCACTAAACGCTCTCGTGTCGAAATCGTTGTCGAAGATTTTAACTTCACCGGTGCCGCCGCAAATCGCGACGCTGGCAGCAATTCTTACTCCGGTAATTTTGGAGCCTCTGGCGCTTCCGAAGCCCCAGCTCCAGCCAGTGACATCCCTGACGACATCCCAGAAGGGGAAATCGACCTCAGTGATGTTCCATTTTAACAAAATACATGAAAAGGAAGGACAAAATGAAAAGATTAAAAAATGATCCAAGTATGTACTTCGATTATCGCGACGTCAAAACACTTCAGCGTTACATCGATGCATACGGTCGCATCGAGCCAATCAGTAAGACTGGCCTATCCGCCAAGCAGCAGCGTCAGCTTGCAGTAGCCGTTAAGCGCGCTCGCCACTTGGCACTCTTACCATTCGTTTCAAACAGTTAAGGAGTTATCATGTACGGACCAACAGATCTAAAGAAAAACACTCTAATTACTTTAGACGGTCAGCCGTATAAAGTAGTCGAATACTCTCAAAAAGTTATGGGCCGCGGCGGCTCCATAGTGAACGTCAAGGTTAAAAACCTCATCACTGGCGCCCTCCTCCCCAAAACTTTCAAAGGGCAGGAAAAAATCGAGCCCGCCGAAGTTACCACTCGTAAAGTTCAATATCTCTACCGCGACGATGAAAAATTCTATTTCATGGATCCGGAATCCTTTGAGCAATACGAACTCAACGCTGATATGGTCGGCGATTCCCAAGATTTCATGAAAGATGGCGACGAAATGGAGATCCAATTCTACAATGGTACTCCCATCAATCTTCAGTTACCTAAGAACCTCTGGCTCACAGTCACTTACACCGAGTCAGTAGTTAAAGGCGACACCACCAGCTCTGTCATGAAGGACGCCACCCTTGAAACCGGCGTAGTAATCAAAGTCCCCGCTTTCATCAAAGAAGGCGACGTCGTATCGGTCGACACGGAGACTTATGCCTACCGCGAACGTAAAAAATAGAGGCTATCGTAAAATTGAGGGTGCTGCCCGCGCCTTCAATTTTGATTTCCGCGGCAAAGTAGTTCTCGACATCGGCTCCTCTACCGGCGGCTTCACTGAGTATGCCTTAAATCACGGCGCTCAAAAAGTCATCGCCGTTGAAAAGGGCACCAACCAAATGCTAGAACCTCTCCGCAGCGATCCTCGCGTCGACCTCCACGAAAAAACCGACATCTTCGATGTGGGCTGGATGGCGACACTAGCGTACTCTGCGGGACATGAAGACTTGGCCAGAGCGGCCCGGAGCGTGCCCGAAGGGCACGCTAGGGTCGCCATCCAGCCCCCTAACATTATCGTAGCTGACGTATCCTTCTTATCCTTGACAAAAATCCTAAAGTATGCTAAAATGAACATAGCACGTAGCGATACGGACTACTTAGTTATGCTAAAGCCGCAATTTGAAGCTAGCCCAGACCAGCTTAGTAGCGGCATAGTCAAAAACGAAAAATATCGTCGTCAAATCATCAAAAATTTTGAACATTGGCTCAAGCAAAACGATTTTATCATTATCAAAAAACGTGATAACACCATACAAGGCAAGCACGGTAACTTAGAAAGATTTTACTGGCTCAGAGCAAGCAGCTAGTTTTTCAGATATACCCTAAGGAGCACGAAGACTTAGTTAAAGCGGCCATAGAGCTGTCACCTAAAGGGCGCACCTAAAAATCTAGTTGCTTTTTTAAGCACGACCATTTATAATAATATATATGAACTTATTGCATGGCGTGGGCGATTTCTTCTCGCTAGATATCGGGACAAATTCGATGCGTATCGTACAGCTTTCTGGTGGCGGTCAGCGCGGCTGGACTCTCCAAAAATATGCATACGTCCCCATTGACCAGAAACTCACCGCAGATTCTTCCGATCTCGGCAAGAAACGTCTCGGCGAGGCTATTCTTGGCGCCGTCAATCAAGCCGGCATTAAGACTAAAAACATCGCGCTCGGCCTACCGGCCAGCAAGACTTTTACTTCCATTGTCGAGACCGAAACTCTACCAGAAAAAGAACTCAAGAAATCATTCAAATATGAGCTAGATAAATACGTGCCAATGGCCATGAGTGATGCCAAGGCAGATTACGTCCTTCTTGGCCCCAGTCCGAATGATCCAGCCAAGACCGAAGTCCTAGTCTCATCTGTAGCTAAAGATTACGCCGAATCCACGATGGAAATGATTGAAAAAACCGGCCTCAATATCGTCGCGATGGAGCCAGAGCCCTTAGCTATGGCACGTTCATTAGCTATACCCGGCGCTATCGACGCTACCATGATGGTAGATTTTGGCGAAAAATCCACTGATCTCGTTATCGTTTATAAAAATCAACCCCGTCTCGTGCGTTCCATTCCTGGCGGTTTCAATATTCTAGTCAGTACCGTCACTGGCGGCCTCAGCGTCCGTGAAGACCAAGCCCGTCAATTCATTCTCAAATTCGGCCTTGACAGTAATCAAGTCGAAGGCCAAGTATTCAAAGTTCTCAATTCTCAGCTCGATAATTACGCAGCCGAACTAGCCAAGTCCGTCCGTTTCTTCCAGACCAAATACATCAATGGTAAAGTCGGCGGCATCGTCCTCTCCGGCTATGCCAGCATGATTCCATTCTTCGCCGAATATATCGAAGCTAAGACCGGTGTCCCTACCATGAAGGGTAACCCATGGCAATCCGTCCGCACCACCCAAGAGCAACAACGCGCTCTGGTCAATGTCGCCAGCGAATTTGCCGTCGTAATCGGCTTATCAGAAAGGAGTAATGATTAATGGCACGCGAAATTAATCTAGTTCCGGATATCAAGGATGAGATGATTAAAACTCTCAAATTGAGAAACTTCATTTTCTTCCTCTGTATTGTTGTCGCCTCAGCCAGCGTCGCCGCTATCGCAATTTTCCTTACCATCGCCGGCGGTCAAAATCTTGCCATTACTAGCAAAGAAGAGACCATCAGTAAACTTTCCGAAAAGTTAGCTAATTACAGCGACCTTAATGAATTTCTTACTATCAAAGGCCAAGTGGATAACATCTCCACGACTACAGACAGCAAGAAAGTCTTCTCTCGCACCTTCAATATTCTAGGTGCCATGTTGGCCGATTTTACCGCGACCGACACTACTCAGGTAGACACCGTCCACATCTCGGAGCTCAGCGTTAATTTCTCCGAAGATGGCAGCCCGGTCTTGACCTTCGACGCTCAAGCCAACGCTGGAGTAGAACCATTCATTGATTACCGCGTGCTCGACGCATTCCAGAAGAGCATGCAATATCTCAAATACGATTATGGTGATTATGTCGATAAAGACGGCAACGCCATCCCTGCCTATTGTATTATCGAAAAAGGTGCAGATGGCGCCATGTTTAAAGACGAGCGCAATAATCTTTATGCCTACTGGACCATTAATGGTGAAGGCTGTAACACCTTAGCCGACGGAGAAGGCACTTCTACTTCCGCCAATGTCAATCTTGCCAATCAATACGATATAGAAGAATATGAAGATCAACAAGTTGTACGCATCTGGCGCACTCCACAATATGAACAATGGTATCGCGCAGAAGCTGTAGAGGGCTCACCATATATGTCTGAAGACGGTCAAATTTCCAACGTAGCTCATTTCGTTAGCAGTTGTATCAATTATAAATTAGAAGTTAAAAACGGCGTCGCCACCAAGTTAGACGATTCCGATAATTCATGCGATTTAGTGCCTACCAATTCTGACGGCACTGGCGGTATTTCAATCTCCGAATCATCCAACGGTCGTGATGCTTCCGATGAGCTCGTGTTGCGTTTTTCGGCCACTGTCGCACTCTCGCCAGATGTCTATACATTCTCTAAACACCACTTTACGGCTCTTCCACCTACCAAACGCTACAACGTCACAGATTCTTATGTCCAGGTACAACACATGTTTAGTAAGCGCGCTGCCGATTGTGCCAAAGATGATGCCGCCTGCAACGCCGCGAAAGGAGGACAATAATGGCTAAAGAAGTAGCAATCAGCAAAAGGCTCAAAATCTCAGAAGCCCAGCAATATATTATATTGTCAGTGCTCGGCGCCTCTATATTTCTTGGTGCTGCCATCGCGCTTGTTTTACACTCCGTCCAAGAGATTTCCTATAACACCAAAGTCATTATGGCTCAAGAAGAATCCATCGCTGCCTATTCTAAAGTCATTGAGACTATCGGCGTATGTGAGCAGCCTAAAGGCGACATCTACACGACTGATGAGCTCAAAAACTGCGATCCAGACAGCATCGAAGTCTCTTCTATTCCAGGCACGCTTCGTGCAAATATTCTCGAAGGTTTAGCCTCCAACGAAGCTCTCAATTCCGTTTCTAAGCAAACCGATTCCGAATGTATCAATCCTTCCACCGGCAAGAATTACACCTACAAAGAACTCAACGAAAAATACCAAAAAGCCGAAGGCACCACTGAGCTTAACTCTGCTACTCAGCTCATTAAAAGCTGTTCCGCCCTCCGCGTCATCCCGGATGCGCTGCCAGATCACAAGAACGAAGAGGCCCTTCTCGCCAGCCTCAATAAATTATTCCTCGAATCTGGCTGGGAGCCAGAATCCCTCAGCCCAAGTGGCACATTTTCCGTCGCCAATATTGGCACTAATCTCAATGTTGTCTCAGTTAATCTAGCAGTTGAATCCAACACCGCTACCACTATGAGGGTACTTAACAATATCGAACGTTCCATCCGTGAATTTGATATTCAAGGCGCCACTATTGAATGGGGTGGCGATGATGCCTTAATCGTTAACGCTCAAGCCACCGCTTATTATATGAAACCCGTATCTATTTCTAGTGAAGAAAGCAGCACGCTCATCACCCACGATGGTTCTGCTCAATCTTCCACTGATAGTGCTAACGAAGAGGAGGAACTATAATATGAAAACTGATCTCGCCACTTCAATCGGTGTTGCTATTGTTGGCATTCTTATCTCATATTTCGTTTGCAATATGCTCGTTCCAGGCTCCACGGACAGGGAAGTCAAGACTATCAGCTCCTCGTTTACCGCTGATGTCGCCGAGCCGAACATTGAAGTATTTAACTACAAAGCCCTTAATCCTACGGTCGAAGTCTACGTAGGTACTTGCGACGAATATGACGAAGAAGGGAATTGTATCTACGGCGAAAACGTCACCACTGTCATCACTGATGTTAGCGATGACAGCCTCACCGCCGGCGGAGAAGACCAGGAGAATCCATAATGGCTCTCCTTACCAAAGACGCCGAGAATCGAATCGTCAATCTCCTCTTAGCGGAGGGTTTAGCCGATCCCAATCTTGTGCTAAGTATTAAACAAGAGGCTGAAGCCAACGGCAAGCCAGTCCTCTCAGAACTTATTAACCGTCAGCTCATCAGCAACGACATGGTCGCCCATGCCACCGCTGTTATTATCGGCGTACCCTATGTCGAGCTCAAAAACATCACCATTGACCAAGACATTCTCGCCAAAATACCTGGCGATGCTTCCTCGCGCGTCCTCGCCGTACCTCTCGGTGAAAAAGACGGTATGCTCAACGTCGCCATGGTAGATCCTACCAACGTCCAAACTACCGACTACATCTCCAACCTCATCAATCAACCCATCCGCGTCTGGATGTCCTCAGAACGTGGTGTTCGTGAAATGCTCGAAAAATACCACGGCGATTTCTCCGGCGTCAAAGAAGCTGTTCGCGAGACTGGCGAGGAAGCCGTCGAAGAAGCACGCTCCAATGTTAAGACTATCGTCCAAGATTCACCAATCTCTAAGGCGCTCACTACCATTCTCAGTTATGCCGCCAAGACCAAAGCTTCCGATATCCACATTGAGCCACTCGAGACCTCGCTCATCATTCGTTGCCGCATCGACGGCGTACTTCGCAAAATCATGGAACTCCCCAAAACAGTCGCCCCCGCACTCGTTTCACGCATCAAAATTCTTTCCAATCTCAAAATCGACGAACACCGTATCCCCCAAGACGGCCAATTCACGGTCTTAGTCGACGATAAGGAAATCGATCTTCGTATCGCCATCTCTCCAGTTACCTGGGGCGAGCAAGTAGTCATTCGTCTTCTTGATAAAAAAGGCGTTTCTATGGAAATCGAAAAAATGGGTATGTCCGGCCGTGCCCTCCGTTCCGTCTTGGCTGGCATCAAGAAACCAAACGGCATGATTCTCACCTCTGGCCCTACCGGTTCTGGTAAGTCCACCACTTTGTATGCGCTCATTCAGCAAATCAAATCCGAAGAGATCAATATTGTCACGCTAGAAGATCCGGTCGAGTATAAAATGGACGGCATCAATCAAATCCAAGTCAATGTCGACGCCGGCCTCACCTTCGCTTCCGGTCTCCGCTCCATCCTTCGTCAGGACCCAGACGTAGTAATGGTAGGTGAGATTCGTGACTCCGAGACCGCCGGTCTTGCTGTGCAGGCCGCCCTTACTGGTCACCTCGTCTTTTCCACCCTCCACACCAACTCTGCTGCCGGCATCCTTCCACGTCTCCTTGATATGGGTATCGAACCATTCCTTTTGGCATCCACCCTTAATGTCGTCATCGGTCAGCGTCTTGTTCGTCGCATCACGGAAAAGCGCGAAATGTACAAATCTTCCGAAGTAGAAACCAAAGGTATCAACAGCATCGTCGGCGATTTATTGCCCAAAGACAAAGAATCCGTCGCATCCGTCAGTGAAGATCTTGGCTATCCTGGCCTGCCAGTTAAAAATGATGATTTTTATATGCTCGCAAAAGGTATGGACACCAAAGAAACTCCAGGCGGCTACACCGGCCGTGCCGGTCTTTATGAGACCATCGATGTAGATGAAGATATCCAGAAATTAATTATTTCTCATGCCACCGCCAATGAAATTATGCGTCTCGCCAAGTCAAAGGGTACCGTCACTATGCGCCAGGATGGTGTTCTCAAAGTATTATCTGGCATAACATCAATAGAGGAGGTAAACCGCGTAGCTAGTGATTTATCATAATGCTTGTGGTATAATAAAACTATGGAAAGTACTGGGCAAATCAACACACCAAAAATCGAATCTTTACTCGAAGAATGTATCAAACGTAACGCTTCCGATTTGCATATCCAATACGGCCTCCCGCCAATTTTGCGCATTGATGGTATGCTCACCCCAGTAGCTGGTGGCACTCCTCTCAATGAGGAAGCCGTTCGCAGCCTCATCTTCGCCACTCTAGACGAAGATCAGCAAAAAATCCTTCTCAAAGACAAAGAATTTGACTTTTCATTCGCATTTGGCGATATTGCCCGCTTCCGCGTTAATGCCTTCCATGAGCGCGGCAAATTGGCCGCCGCCTTCCGTCTCATCCCCAACCAAATCAAAAACATCAGCGATCTTGGTATGCCGGCCGTCGTCGAGACCTTCGCCGAGTTTCCTCGTGGCCTCGTATTGGTCACTGGCCCTACCGGTTCTGGTAAGTCCACCACTCTCGCTGCTTTAGTCGATAAAATCAATCGCGAAAAGGCTACCCACATTATTACCATCGAAGACCCTATTGAATTTACTCATAAGTCTATCCGCTCCGTCATTGCACAGCGTGAAGTTCACTATGATACTTTCAGTTTTGCCGCCGCCCTTAGGTCGGCACTCCGTGAAGACCCTGATGTTGTACTTATCGGCGAGATGCGCGATTTAGAGACCATCCAGGCCGCCATTACTATCGCCGAGACAGGCCACCTTGTCTTCGCCACACTTCACACCAACTCTGCCGCCCAATCTATCGACCGCATGGTAGACGTTTTCCCGGCTCACCAGCAGCCACAAGTTCGTACACAGCTTTCCAATATGCTCATGGCCATTTGCGCCCAACGCCTCGTGCCGGCCATCGGCGGCGGTCGTGTAGTTGCCGCTGAAATCATGATTGCTAATTCCGCCATCCGTGCTCTTATTCGTGATGGCAAAACCCATCAAATAGACACTGCCATTCAAACTGGCGCCGAACAAGGTATGCAAACCATGGATCGCACTCTTGCTAAGCTTGTCCAGACCGGTGTTATCACCTACGATTCTGCTCGCGAATATGCCGTAGACATCAACGAACTAAACAGATTAGTCAAGGGCTAAAATGAAGCGATTTAATTATAAAGCCAGAGAGAAGGAAACAGGCAAACTCGTCAAAGGCAATATCCAAGCCGAGACAGAGCAGATTGCCGGTCGTCTTTTGATTGAACAAGGTTACATTCCTCAATCAGTCGTAGAAGAAGGTGCCGGTCCACTCAATAAAAAAGGCCACGTCACTACTAAAGACCGTATTATGTTTACCCGTCAGCTCGCCACCCTTATCGGGGCCGGCCTCCCACTAGCGGCCTCTTTGCGCACCGTGGCAGGGCAGACCGAGAGCAAAGCCATGAAAGCCGTCATCGAAGAAATTCTCGCATCCGTAGAATCCGGTAAAAGTCTCTACGAAGCTTTCTCCGCTCACGCCGATATTTTCAACGGTGTTTATCTCGCACTCATTCAGGCTGGCGAAAAGTCCGGTACTCTAGATCTCGCACTCAAACGTCTCGCCGACCAAGAGGAAAAAGACGCCGCCCTCATGTCCAAAATCAAAGGCGCGCTCGTCTACCCCGCCATTATTTTAGTGGTTATTATTGCCGTGCTTGCTTTCATGATGATCATGGTGGTTCCTCAAGTTCGCAATCTTTACGACGACATGGGCAAGGAATTGCCAGGCCTCACTCAGTTTCTTGTCAACGTCACTGATTTCTTCGGTGACTTTTGGTGGCTTATTCTTCTCGTTGTTGTCGGTATTGGCGGCGGTATTTTCTACTTTGTCAAAAAGACTCCCGCTGGTCGCAAGGTTGCTGATAGTTTCAAGATTCACGCACCCATCTTTGGCGGCTTGTTCCGTAAACTTTACGTTTCACGTTTTGCGCGTACGGCCGAAATGATGCTTGCTACAGGTGTGCCAATGCTTGATTCCGTCAGGATCGCTATCGAATCCGTCAGCAACACCGTAGTAGAAGAAGAATACAACAAATCTCTCGAAGTTATCAAGAGCGGCAAACCTCTTTCTGCCTCGCTTGAAGGTTTAGATTACATGCTACCACTTGTCCCACAAATGTCCGGCATCGGCGAGGAATCTGGTAAGATCGACGAAATGCTTGGCAAAGCCGCCCAAGTTTACGAAAACGAGCTCGAAGAGCAAGTCAATAATATTTCCACCATGATTGAGCCTATTCTCATGGTCATCATGGCCGGCCTCATTGGCGTAGTAGTCGGCGGTACGCTTCTTCCGATTTACTCCCTCGTGAACTCCGTCACTGTATAGCGCCCGGCAGGGAATATTACAGCCTAAGCCTCAATCCGCCCGCAAGGGCGGTTTTTTATCGTCTCCTTTTTGTAAAACCCAATGTCGCTCAATCGTTCTTGTGCGACGCATAAATAATAAATGAAAGGATGTCTATATGATTAGGCAAAATATAAAAAATAAACAGGGCTTTACCATTATTGAGGTGGTACTTGTGCTTGCTATCGCCGGTCTTATCTTCTT